>NZ_JBITES010000001.1:597997-836867 GCF_044455405.1 Streptomyces sp. NPDC051243
CGTCGCTCTACGCCTGGGCCCGCCCCCCCCCCCCCCCCCCCCCCCCCGGGGGCCCCCCCCCCGCCCCCCCCCCCCCACGACCTAGTCGCGAGCGTACGGGGTGCGATCGGTTCGGCGCACACGACCCGCTGCCGCCGTCGGTCGGGTACGGCCACCGCGGCGACAAGACCGACGAGCGCGCCGACCACGGTGTCCACGATCCGCTCGGTGATCAGCCGGCCGGGCTCCTGGAACCCGGCGAACTCGGTGATGAGCAGCGCCATCGGGGTCACGCAGACACTGCCGAGCCAGTAGTTGCGGCCGATCAGCGCCTCGGCCCCGAAGTTGAGGGCGAGGCAGCACAGGACCAGGGCGACCTCCCCTGAGTGGGCCACCGGAACCAGCGCGGCGAAGAGGAGCACGCCGAGCAGGTTGCCCACGACCCGCTGGACCCCACGGCCCCAGGTGAGGGTGAGGTTGGCCTGGTACAGGGATGCCGCGGTGACCAGGGCCCAGTAGGGGCGGCCGATCCCCAGCGCGAGGGAGGCGTAGCCGGCGAGGGCGCAGCCGAGGGCCACGCGCACGGCGAGCGGGGCAAGGGGGCGCAGGCGGCGCCTCAGCGGGGCGGGGGGCGAGGCGACTTTGGTGCCCGGGCCGGTGAGGTCGTCCACCTCCGGGACAGGGCCGTTGCCGCGGACCTGCCCGGCCCAGGTGCGCAGCGGCCCGGGGTCCGCGTCGGCCGGGGCGGCGAGGGCGACCTCGGCGCGCACGAGGAGGCGTTCGAGGGCACGGCGGGTCTCGGAGGGGCGGCCCGCGGAGAGCAGGGCCTGCCGGGCGGCGTGTACGGCGGTGACGGCGGGGGCGTGGGTCCGGGCGTGATGCTCACCATGGCCGCCCGCGTCTGCGGTGCCGCCCGCCTCCACGTGCGCCGCTGCCGCGCTCAGGGCGCCCGCGACGGCCCGGCGCTCCGGTCCGTGCGGACGCAGCAGGCCCGGAGCCATGCCGACGAGCCATGCCCAGGCGCCGGCCGCGGCGGCCAGTGCGAGATGGCCGGGGACCTGGGCGAGGGACTGCGGGGTGAACACGGCGGCGGAGCTGACGAAGGTGAGGACGACGTTGCCGGGCGGGCCGATGCGGGTCGCGTCGCACAGCACCTTCTGCGCGGCGGCCAGCAGCGCGCCGACGGCGACCAGGACCTCGGCGCGGTGCGTGAGCGAGGCCGCGGCCAGTGCGACGGCAAGACCGCCGAGCATCCCGAGCACCACCCATGCCAGGGCGCGGGCCCGGGCGGCGTAGGGGCGGTTGTGGGCGTAGAGCGCGCACAGGGACCCGGCCATGGTGTACATCGCCAGATCGAGCCGGCCCAGCGTCAGCAGGGCGAGGTTGGGTGGGGCGACGGCGACGACCACGCTCAGGGCGGGCTTGAACCAGATGTCGGAGGGCCGGCCGAGGCGCAGCGCTCCGGCGAGCGGGATGCGACTGCTCATGCAATCAGCTTAGCAAGTGTTTTACTCGTGAATGAAGTGCCGGGAAGTGGTCACCGGCGCGATGACCTGCCGTGCTCCGCCGAATGCTCCCCGTGTACACCCTTGCGCTCGCTTGCGCGCCGCACGACCGGGGCATCGACGGACTGTCAGACCGTCGAGCGGGGAGGGTGCGCGTGCACGGACCGGCTTCGCACGGCTGGCTGCTGGTCGCGCTGTGTGCGGCGACCGGGGCCTACTGTCTGCTGCGGATGCGCAGCCACGTCGAGGAGCAGCGCCGGGCCGCGGGCGGCGAGGCGCTGATGGGCTTCGGCATGGCGGTGATGGCGGTTCCCACCGCGGTGTTCACCCCGCCGTCGTGGGCCTGGCCCGGCTACGCGGCGGTGTTCGGCGCGGCCGCCCTGCACGCGCTGTGGTCGGTGCGGGCGGACGCCCACCAGTTGCACCACCTGGTGGGGTCATCGGCCATGGTCTACATGGCGGCCGCGATGGCCGCGCCCCCGGGGCACGCGGGCGGGCACGGCGGTTCCGGGATCCCGCTGGTGACGGGCATGCTGCTCCTGTACTTCACGGGATACGTACTGCTGTCCGGCGTCCGGCTGGTGCCCGTCGCCGCGGGCGGCGCAGGTATCGGGGGCGTCGGGGGCGTCGGCTGGGGGGACCGGCCGGAGCTGGCGCGGGCGTGCAGGCTGTCCATGGGGATCGCCATGGTGGCGATGCTGCTGACCCTCTGAACGGGCGCTCCGCAGGGCGGCCAACCCCCGTGGGCTGCGTCACTTCGACGCGGTGGTCCGTACCGGTGGGCGGTACGGCGCTCATAGGGTGCTGCCCATGATGGTCCCCGCGGCACTGTTGCTGCTCGGCGCCCTGACCGCCGTCGTCGCCCCCCGGCTGCTCGCCCGGGCCGACTGGCCGGACCGTGAACCGGTGGTGGCGCTGTGGGCGTGGCAGTCCGTGGTGGCGGCAGTACTGCTGTGCTGTGCGCTGTCGATGACGCTCAGTGCGGCGTCCGCCTGGCATGCCGTGCGCGGCCATGTGTTCGCCCCTGCGCCGCGGGCCGTCGTGGAGGCGTACGCGCTCGGTGTGGGCGGTCCCTGGGCGGCGACGACGGCGGTGGCCCTCGCGTGCGGTGGGCTGTGGACCGTGGCGATGCTCGTGCGGGAGGTCGTACGCACGCGTGCCCGGCGCAGGCGACGGCGGACCGAACTCCTCGTCCGTTCCCCGCTGTTGCCCGGCGAGCAGCCGGCGAACGACCGGCTGGTGGTCCTGGAGGGCGAGCGGCCGGACGCCTGGTGGCTGCCCGGCGCGGCACCCCGGTTGGTCATCACCACCGCCGCGCTGCGCCGTCTGAAGGGACGGCAGCTGGACGCCCTGCTGGCCCACGAGCAGGGCCACGCGCGCGCCCGGCACGACTGGCTGCTGCACTGCTCGGCGGCGCTGGCGGGCGGATTCCCGCAGGTACCGGTGTTCGCGGCGTTCCGCGACGAGATGCACCGCCTCGTCGAACTCGCCGCCGACGACATGGCCTCCCGCCGCTTCGGCCGGCTGACGACCGCCCTCGCCCTGGTCGAACTCAACGAGGACCGGGGCGTGTTCGGCCCGTGCCCGACCGCGCAGGCGCAGGTGCCGCAGCGGGTGCACCGCCTGCTGACTCCCCCGGACCGGCTTACGGCGGGCCGTCGGCTGCGGCTGACGGCGGCGGCAGCGCTGGTGCCGGTGGTGCCGGTGCTGGTGGCGTTCGGGCCGGGGCTGCGGGCGCTGGGGTAACCGGGCCGGCTGCCGGTATCCGGACCGGGTCCGGTGGCGCCTCTCACCCAGGGACAGCCCGATTCCCGCCTGACGGGCGCCGGATCGGCCGCTTTCCCTGCGGCGGGCGACGCCGGAACGACCGGTTTCCGCTGTGGCGGGCGTCGCAAACCCACCCCCGGCATTGGCCTCTCGCCCCATCGGTCGGCGAGGATCGCAGTATGCACACCCGGTCCGTCGAATCCCCGCCCCGCCCACCGGCCGAGCGCAGCACCACCCGCTGGGCCGGTGCCCTGGCCCTGTGCTCCGTGCTGCTCCTCGCCCTGGTGGCGGTCCGGTGGTACCCCCTGATGAACCTCGACGGCGACATCGCCGAGACCACCCACCGCTGGGCGGTCGACGAGAAGGGCGTCACGCACGCGTTCCGCATTCTGACGGACTGGGTCTGGGATCCCTGGACGATGCGCATCCTGACCGCGGCGGTCGCGATCTGGCTGGTGTGGCGCAGAGCCGCGCGCTGGACGGCACTGTGGCTGGTGGCCACCTGCGCGCTCGCCACCGTGCTCCAGCAGTCCCTCAAGGCCCTGCTGGACCGCCCCCGCCCCGTCTGGACCGACCCGGTCGACTCCGCCCAGTACGCCGCCTACCCTTCCGGCCACGCCATGACGGCCGCCGTGGTGTGCGGCCTCCTGCTGTGGCTCCTGCACCGCCACGGCCCCGAACGCACCGTGTGGCGCACGGCCGTCACCGTGGCCGTGATCTCCGTGGCCGGCGTCGGCCTGACCCGGGTGTGGCTGGGCGTCCACTGGGCCACGGACGTGGTGGGCGGCTGGCTGCTGGGCGCACTGGTCGTGGTGCTGGCGGTGCGGGTGCACACGCGCTGGCGGGGGTGAGCGTGCCGTAGCGCCGTCACGGCCATGTCGGCGATCTTCCCGCGCGACGGCACACGGCCCCGTAGGATCCGCCGCATGACCGCAGTTCTGTTCGATTTCTCCGGAACTCTCTTCCGTGTCGAGTCCACCGAGTCCTGGCTGCGCGGAGCGCTCGCCGAGGGCCGGATGGAGCTCGGCGAGGCCGAACTGGCCGAGGCCGCGCGAGGGCTGGAGGCGATGGGCGCGTTGCCGGGCGGGGTCGGTCCCTCGTGGCTGCCCGAGGACGTGGCGAGTGTGTGGGGCGTGCGGGACAAGAGCGCGGAACTGCACCGGGCCGCCTACACCGGGCTGTCCCGGCATGTGCAGCTCCCCGACGACCGGCTGCACGACCTGCTCTACGACCGTCACATGACACCGGCCGCGTGGGTGCCCTACCCCGACACCGCGGAGGTGCTGCGGACGCTGCGTGAGCGCGGCGTCCGCGTCGGCGTGGTCAGCAACATCGGCTGGGACCTTCGTCCCGTGTTCCGGGAGCACGGCCTCGATCGGTATGTGGACGCCTACGTGCTGTCCTTCGAGCACGGCATCCAGAAGCCCGACGCGCGGCTGTTCGCGGCCGCCTGCGCGGCGCTCGACGTCGATCCGCGCGATGTCGTCATGGTCGGCGACGACCGCCGGGCGGACGGCGGCGCGGCGGCCCTGGGTTGTGCGGTGCACTTCGTGGACCATCTGCCGGCGCCACAGCGACCCGACGGACTGCGGCCGGTGCTGGATCTCGTGGGCGGCGCCGCGCGGGCGAACGGTTCCGGCCCTGATACGGACGAATAGCCGTCCCGGGACGCTCGCCGGCCTCGGACGATCCCCCGCGTCGCCCGAGGCAGGCGGCAGCCCCGACCAAGCCGAATCGAGGCCGGCCCGGAAGCGCTGAGTATAGTTGGCTGGCAGCCAGTCAACGCAGGAGTTACAGCATGTCCCCGCGCAGCGCCTCGGTCAATGAAGAGCTGCGGCGGCGATCCCGGGAGCGGCTTCTGCAGGCTGCCGTCGAGCTGGTCGGCGAGCGGGGATACGAGGCCACGACGCTGGGCGACATCGCGGACCGGGCGGGCTCGGCGCGTGGCCTGGTGTCGTACTACTTCCCCGGCAAACGCCAGCTGCTGCAGTCCGCCGTGCACCGCCTGATGCACCGCACGCTGGAGGAGGCGCTGGAGCGCGAGCCGCGCAGCGAGGACGGGCGCGAGCGCATGGCGCGGGCCATCGACGCGATCCTGGGTCTGGCCCGGGACCGGCCCGTGCTGATGCGCCAGCACATGGCGGGGATCCTGCAGGCCGAGGGCTTCGTCCAGTGTCCGGAGCAGCGGCGCCTGGCGGAACTGCTGCGGGACACCTGTGTACGGTACGGCTCGCCGGACGTCGACGCCGACTACCCGATGCTGCGCGCACTGCTCATGGGCGCCGTCTACGCGGCACTGGTGCCCGGTGCGCCGATGCCGGTGGCGGTGCTGCGCGCCGACTTGTTCAAGCGCTACCGGCTGGAGTGGGAGATGGGAGTCCCGCCGGACTCGGGGACCGAACCCGGCGGGACGTGCGACACCGATCTGTCTCGGTTCTTCGCGACCGGGTCGGTGCCCGGCTGCCCGGACGGTCAGTCGAAGTAGTCCGGCTGTGTCTGGACGTTGAGTTCGCGCACCGTGACCCAGCGAGCCGGGTTCGTGCGCCGGTCGTCGATCTTCAGGACGTCGAAGCCCCTGGCGTACTCGTTGGAGTAGATGTAGCCGTTGTAGTAGTACGCCGACCACGAGCCGCCCGACTTGATCGTGTCCGTGGTGAGCGGGCCCCGGTCGAAGTACGCGATCTCCCTCGGGTTGTCCGAGTCGGTGAACTCCCAGACGGAGACGCCGCCCTGGTACCAGGCCTGGACCATGATGTCCCGGCCCTTGACCGGGATCAGCGAGCCGTTGTGGGCCACGCAGTTCTCGGTGGCCGCCTGGTGCCGGGGGATCTTGAAGTAGCTGCGGAAGGCGAGCTTGCGCTGGTCTCCCCTGCCGACGATGTCGTAGATGCCGTCGGCTCCGCGGTTCGGGCCGATCTCCGCGTTGCAGGTGGCCGCGCCGCCGCCGCCCAGCTCGTCGGTGAAGACGACCTTGTTCGCCTTCTGGTTGAAGGTCGCCGAGTGCCAGAACGCGAAGTTCACGTCGTCCCGGATCCGGTCGATGACCTTCGGGTGCTCCGGGTCCGCGATGGACAGCAGGATGCCGTCGCCCATGCAGGCACCGGCGGCCAGGTCCTTGGAGGGAAGCACCGTGATGTCGTGGCAGCCGGTGGTCTTGCGCACGCCTCCGGGCGGACCGGGGTTGCCGCCGCCGTCCGGGCCCTCACCGGGGAAGAGCACCGGGAAGTTCACCACCGCCGCCTTCTCCGGCGCCTTGCGCGGCACCTTGATGACGGAGATGCCGTCGTGCGGGGGCTGGCAGTCGGGGTAGGTGGCGTCCGGCGAGTACGAGGAGACGTAGATGTAGACGTTCCTGCGCTCCGGCACCAGCGTGTGGGTGTGCGAGCCGCAGGCGGTCTCGACCGCGGCGACATACTTCGGGTTGGTCTTGTCGCTGATGTCGAAGACCTTCATGCCCTCCCACGAGGACTTCTCGGTCGCCGGCTGGGTGGTGCTGTTGCAACTGCTGTCGCTGCGCGAGGAGTCGGTGGACAGGAACAGCAGGTCGCCGGAGACGGAGACGTCGTTCTGCGAGCCGGGACAAAGGACCTGGGCGACCGTCCGCGGGGCCCTCGGGTTGCTGATGTCGAAGATACGGAAGCCGTCGTAGTTGCCGGCGAAGGCGTACCTGCCCTGGAAGGCGAGGTCCGAATTGGTGCCCTGCAGCACGTCCTTGGGGACGAACGCCAGGTGCTCGATGTTCTCCGAGCGGACGATCTCGTGCTGGCCGGGTATCTCACCGTCCGCGAGAGCCTCCCGAACCTCGGCCCGGGTGCTCTCGGAGACCTCCTTCTCCGCGACTGGGCCGTCCCCCGGGTCGGGGGTCGCGGCAGCGGGCTGCACGGTCAGCAGCGCGGCCAGGAGTCCGGCCGCCGCAGCGGCAACTCCCAGGCATCTGCGCCGTCTTCGGGGAATACTGAACAGGATCACTGTTTTCCTCCCTTGTCCGTCCCACTGGAACGGTTCGCGCAAGCCCGAGTATCGTCTTCGCCATGCACATATCAATAGGGGGCAATGAACATGTAACGAAGACGCCCATCCGCCGCACACCCGCGTTCGCCGCCGCTCTGGCCGCCCTGGCCGTACTCACGCTCGGCGGCTGCGACTCCGGGACCGAGGCGGCCGAGGAGGGCGGACCTTCGGTGATCGTGCCCGGCAAGCCCGGCGAGGAGAACCGGAAACTGTCCGCCGAGGAGGCCGCACGGCAGCGCGCCGAGGACGACTCCCCCAACTCGGCCGACGTCGCCTACGCACGCATGATGATCGAGCACCACACCCAGGCCCTGGAGATGACCGAACTCGCCGCGGACCGCGCCGAGTCGACGAAGGTCAAGGCCCTCGCCGAGCGGATCGCCGCCGCGCAGGGCCCGGAGATCAGCGCCATGAAGGGCTGGCTGAAGAACCACGACAAGCCCGAGAAGGCCACGGACAGCGGCGGCCACGAGCAGCACGGCACCATGCCCGGCATGGCGACCGAGGCACAGCTGAAGAAACTGCGCGCCGCGCGCGGAACGGCCTTCGACCAGCTCTTCCTCACCCTGATGATCACCCATCACGACGGGGCGCTCACCATGGCGACGGACGTGAAGGGCCAGGGCAACAACATCGCGATCGAGGAGATGGCCGACGAGGTCGTCGCCCAGCAGACGAGCGAGATCACGCGGATGCGGGACATGCTCTGAGGGACCCGCTCCGCCGGTGGGGGCGCAGTCAGCGGCAGGTGCGTTCCGCCTTCGGGGCCGAGCTCAGCGGCGGGCGCGGCGCGGCGTCAGGAAGCCCGCGTCGCGCGCCTGGCCGATGAGCCTGAGCGACCTGCGGCGGCTGTGTCCAGTCGCGCGCATCACCGCGAGGACGGGGTCGGCTCCCTGCTCCTGAGCCGCGCGGTACTCCTGTGCCACGAGCCACTGCCCCTCGACACCCAGCGGCCAGGGCGGCCGGGCCCGACTCGGCCCGGTACCCTCGCGGACCGGTTCGCCCCCCGCCCCGCACGCCTTGGAGAGCGGATCCTCGATCCAGTCGGCGAGTGCCGCCAGGTCGTCCAGGGAGAGCGCCGGACGGGCCCGGACGTCCTCGATGGAGACGCCCTCCTCGGACACCACGGCGAGCGCCTCGACCCGGGCGCCGTCGCCGAACTCCAGCCGGACGCCCAGCCATGCCGTGGCGCCGGCACCGTCCCGCACTTCCCACGCGGGCCACACGGACACGATGCCGTCCGAAGCACAACGATCGGAAAGATTAAGAAAGGATGCTTCCAGCACACACGCAACGTAACCGCATGATCACATTCCATACTGAACGAACACGCCTCCCGGTCGGCGCACTGCACCCTGTCAGCGGAGCGTCCGTGGTGCGATGCTGGACTCGAGAGCGACTCCTGGAGATTCCCGAAGCCCCCGACAAACCCTCGTCCAAGGAGTTCCGCCGTGCTGCGTGTCGCCGTCGTCGGCTCCGGGCCGAGCGGGTGCTACACCGCCCAGAGCCTGGTACAGCAGGACCCCGACGTGGTCGTCGACGTCCTGGACCGGCTGCCGTGCCCCTACGGCCTGGTGCGGTACGGCGTGGCGCCGGACCACGAGAAGATCAAGTCCCTGCAGAACAACCTGCGGACGGTCCTGGAGCACGAGCGGGTGCGCTTCCTGGGCGGCGTCCAGATCGGCCCCGACGGAGTGCCGGCGGACCGGCTGCGGGACCTCTACCACGCGGTCGTGTACTGCGTGGGTGCCGCCACCGACCGCCACCTCGGGATTCCCGGCGAGGACCTGCCGGGCAGCTGGTCGGCGACCGAGTTCGTGTCCTGGTACAGCGCCCATCCGGATGCCGTCGACGACGGGTTCGTGGTCGGCGCGCGGTCGGCGGTGGTCATCGGCGTCGGGAACGTCGCGGTGGACGTCACGCGGATGCTGGCCCGGGGCACGGCGGAGCTGAGCCCCACCGACATGCCCCAGGGGGCGCTCACCGCCCTCGCCGCGAGCCGGGTGAGCGACATCAGCATGGTGGGGCGCCGCGGCCCTTCGCAGGCCCGCTTCACCACGAAGGAGCTGCGGGAGCTGGGCACCCTGCCGGACACCGAGGTGACCGTGGACCCCGAGGAGCTGGCGGCGGATCCGGCGTGCGCCGACCCCTCCGCGCTGCCCGCCCCCCAGCGCCGCAACGTCGAGGTACTGCGCGGCTGGGCCGAGGCCCCGGCGCGCGAGGCCCGCCATCGCATCTGCCTGCGTTTCTTCCTGCGGCCCGTCGAACTCCTCGCCGAGGCGGGGCGCGTGGCCGCGGTGCGCTTCGAACGGACGGCGCCCGACGGGCGGGGTGGAGTGACCGGCACCGGGCAATACGAGGACGTCGAGGCCCAGTTGGTGCTGCGTTCGGTGGGCTATCGCGGGGTACCGCTGGAGGGCCTGCCGTTCGACACGTCGACCGGCACGGTGCCGCATGTCGCCGGGCGGGTGGTACGCGAGGGCCTGGTCACGCCGGGCGAGTATGTGGCCGGCTGGATCAAGCGGGGCCCGACGGGCGTGATCGGCACGAACCGGCCGTGCGCGAAGGAGACGGTGACGTCGCTGCTCGAGGACGCCGACGTCCTCGTACGCAGAGAAGTGCCCGAGGACCCGCTGACGGCACTGCGCGCCGAGGGAATCGAACCGGTGGAGTGGACGGGTTGGTGCGCGATCGAACGGGCGGAGGCGGAACTGGGGGCGTCGCTGGGCAGGGGTGTGGTGAAGCTTCCCGATTGGGAATCACTGATGATCGCCGCACATGACAACGTCCTTTAGGGGCGGACCCGCACCGGGCAACGAACCGGCAACACCGCCGAAATCAACAATCTGTTCAAGGAGTCTACGGTCCCGCCCATGACCACAACGGCACACCCCGTCGACGAAGTCCCACCCGCCCGCCACCTGGCCGCCTTCGGGCTGCAGCACGTCCTCGCGATGTACGCCGGCGCCGTGGCCGTCCCCCTCATCGTCGGCGGAGCCATGAAGCTCCCACCGGCCGACCTGGCCTACCTGATCACCGCCGACCTGCTGGTGTGCGGCATCGCGACACTGATCCAGTGCATCGGCTTCTGGCGCTTCGGCGTACGGCTGCCGATCATGCAGGGCTGTACGTTCGCCGCCGTCTCCCCGATGGTGCTGATCGGCACGACGGGCGGCGGGCTCCCCGCGATCTACGGCTCGGTGATCGTCGCAGGACTCGCGATCGTGCTGCTGGCTCCGGTCTTCGGAAGGCTGCTGCGGTACTTCCCGCCCCTGGTGACCGGCACCGTGATCCTGATCATCGGCCTCTCCCTGCTGCCGGTCGCGGGCAACTGGGCGGCCGGCGGCGTCGGTTCCGCGGACTTCGGGGAGCCGAAGAACCTCGCACTGGCCGCGTTCGTCCTCGCCGTGGTGCTCGGCGTGCAGCGCTTCGCGCCGGCGTTCCTCAGCCGGATCGCCGTACTGATCGGCATCGTGGTGGGGCTGGCGGTCGCCGTGCCGTCGGGGTTCACGGACTTCGGCGGGGTGGGCGACGCCGACTGGGTCGGGATCAGCACGCCGTTCCACTTCGGCGCACCCACCTTCGAGTTCTCGGCGATCGTGTCGATGCTGGTGGTGGCGCTGGTGTGCATGACCGAGACGACAGGGGACTTCATCGCGGTCGGGGAGATGACCGACCGCAAGGTCTCGCCGCGCTCCCTGGCGGACGGCCTGCGCGCCGACGGGCTGTCGACGGTGCTGGGCGGCGTGTTCAACACCTTCCCGTACACGGCGTACGCCCAGAACGTCGGCCTCGTCGGCATGACCCGGGTGCGCAGCCGCTGGGTGGTGGCCACCGCGGGCGGGATTCTCGTGCTGCTGGGGCTGCTGCCCAAGCTGGGCGCGGTGGTGGCGGCGATACCCGCTCCGGTGCTGGGGGGTGCGGGGCTGGTGATGTTCGGGACGGTCGCCGCGAGCGGGCTGAGAACGCTGGCGGAGGTGGACTTCAAGGGCAACAACAACCTGACGGTGGTGGCCGTTTCCGTGGCCATGGGCATGCTGCCGGTCGGTGTGCCGACGGTCTACGAGAAGTTCCCGGACTGGTTCCAGACGGTGATGAACAGCGGGATCAGCGCGGGCTGCCTGACGGCGATCGTGCTGAACCTGCTCTTCAACCACCTGCCCGCGAAGGCGGGCTCAGGCGCCGCCGAGCCGGGCGGCCTGCCGGGCGGCGGCCTCGAGAAGGGTGTCGAGAAGTCCCGGGAAGAGGCCGTCTAGGTCGTCCTTGCGCAGGCCGTTCATCTTGGCCGTGCCCCGGTAGATCTGCTGGATCACACCGCTCTCGCGCAGCACACGGAAGTGATGTGTGGTCGTGGACTTGGTGACCGGCAGGTCGAAGTGCGAACAGGAGAGCTCGTCGCCGACGGCGGCGAGCTCTCGCACGATCTGGAGGCGCAGCGGGTCGGACAGCGCGTGCAGCACGCCTTCCAGACGGATCTCCTCGCGCGCCGGGTGCGGGAGGTCTCGGCTGCTGACAGCGGGGCTGGTCACGGCGGCTCCAGTTCATCGGGTTCTGTCGCCACCATTGTACGAGAACCCTCGTAGTTTGACACTTCCCGTACTACGATGCTTATCGTACGACTTGACAGCTGGTCCCCGTGACGAAATGGAGTCCGCCGTGAGTGCGCTCTTCGAGCCCTACACCCTGCGCGATGTGACGTTCCCGAACCGGGTGTGGATGCCCCCGATGTGCCAGTACTCGGCCGCGCCGGAGGGCCCTGGCACAGGCGTCCCCGACGACTGGCACTTCGCGCACTACGCGGCCCGCGCGGCCGGGGGCACGGGGCTGATCATCGTCGAGGCCACCGGGGTCGGCCCGGAGGGCCGGATCACCCCGTACGACCTGGGGATCTGGAACGACACCCAGGTCGAGGCCTTCCGTCGCATCACCCGGTTCCTGGTGTCGCAGGGCACGGTGCCGGGCATCCAGCTCGGGCACGCCGGCCGCAAGGCGTCGACCGACCAGCCCTGGAAGGGCGGTGCCCCGGTGGGCCCGGACGCGCACGGATGGCAGCCGGTGGCGCCCAGCCCGGTCGGGTTCGCCGACGGGCACCCCGTGCCGACCGAGCTGACGGTCGCCGGGATCCAGGAAATCGTCCAGAAGTTCGCGGACGCCGCCCGGCGCGCCCTCGCCGCCGGCTTCGAGGTCGCCGAGATCCATGGCGCCCACGGCTATCTGATCGGCGAGTTCCTCTCCCCGTACTCGAACCACCGCACCGACGAATACGGCGGCTCGTACGAGAACCGCACCCGTTTCCCCCTCCAGGTCGTGGACGCCGTACGGGAGGTGTGGCCGGACGACAAGCCGCTGTTCTTCCGCATCTCGGCGACCGACTGGCTGGAGGACAACGGCTGGACCGCCGACGACACCGTCCGTTTCGCCGCCGATCTGCAGGCCCACGGCATCGACCTGCTCGACGTCTCCAGCGGCGGCAACGCCGCGAGCGCGCGCATTCCCGTCGGCCCCGGGTACCAGGTGCCGTTCGCCGCGCGGGTGAAGGCCGAGACCTCGCTGCCGGTCGCCGCGGTCGGGCTGATCACCGAGGCCGAGCAGGCCGAGAAGATCATCGCCAACGGTGAGGCGGACGCCGTCCTGCTCGGCCGCGAGCTGCTGCGCAACCCGTCGTGGGCACGGCACGCGGCACGGGAGCTGGGCGGCGAGGTGCACGTGCCCGACCAGTACCACCGGTCCGTCTGATCGCCCGCCCGCCGGGGTGGTCGGTCCCGTGGTGGGGCTGCGGCCGGGTTGTCGCCGGTCGCAGCCACGCGCCGGTCACCGCGTGCCGTACGGGACATGCCGCAGGAGTGTCCGCTCCAGGTACGGCACGGCCCGCTGGCCCGTCACCGCGAGCGCGATCGACGCGGCGACGCCCGCCCAGGCGAACGGACCGAGCGGCGTGCAGCCGAAGAGATGGCTGACGCCCGGGGTCTCCACCAGGACGACGAGGACGGCCCCGGAGCCGAGGGCGGTGGCCCGGACCAGTGGGCTGCCCCGCCGGTCGGCCAGCGTCTGGGCGAGCTGCGTACCGACCACCGCGCACAGGGCCATCGTGGTCGAGCGCCGTGCGGTGCCCGGGGTGAAGCGGCCGATCAGCCAGGCGGCCGTACCGCCCAGCGTGGTGGTCAGGGCACGGTGCCGGATCTTGCGGATCAGGGGTGGGCCGAGGACCGAGCCGATGAGGGCTTCGGGTCCGACCGCGCCGCCCCGGTCGGTCCGGTTCGCTGCGGTGTCGGCACGGTCGCCCTGGTCCGGCCTCCCAGCCGCGGCCGTCTCCGCATCCGACCCCTCCGCCCGTTCAGCGTCCTCAGCCTCCGCCGCCTCCTTCGGCGTCACCGCCACCGCCATCGCCGGGAACAGGTCCGTGAACAGGTTCACCAGCAGCATCTGCCGGGTGGACAGGGGCGCCGCGCCCGACAGGAGGGTGCCGAGGAGGCCGAAGCCCACCTCGCCCGCGTTGCCGCCGATCAGGATGGCGATGGCGTCCGCGACGTTGTGCCACAGAGCCCGGCCCTCGGCGACCGCGTCGATCAGGACCGTCAGGTCACCGTCGGTGAGGACGAGGTCGGCCGCGTTGCGGGCGGCGGCCGAACCACGGGCGCTGATGCCGACGCCGATGTCGGCGGCGCGGATGGCCGCCGCGTCGTTGGCTCCGTCGCCGACCATGCCGACCACCCGGCCCGCGTCCCGCAGCGCCTCGACGACCTGGAGTTTCTGCTCGGGCGCGACCCGGGCCACCACGCCCATGTCGTCCAGCATCCGAGCCCGTGCCTCCCGGTCCGCGGACGCCAGCTCCTCGCCGGTGACCACACCGGTGTCCTCGGGCCAGCCCAGCTCGGCGGCGATCGCCCGGGCGGTTCGCGGGTGGTCGCCGGTCAGCATGACGGGTCGTACGCCCGCGTCCCGCAGCCCCTGGACAAGGGCCGTGGAGGTCTCGCGTGGCATGTCGGCGAGAGCCAGCAGGCCGGTGAACTCCAGGTCTTCCAGGGGTTGTTCCAGTACGTCGGCCGCCTCGTCCGACGGGCCCAGCCGACGCCGGGCCACGGCCAGGACGCGCAGTCCGTCGCCGGCGAGCGTCTGCGCCGTCTCCGTCGCCGACGCGGGCAGACCGGCGCAGGCGGGCAGCACCGTCTCGGGGGCGCCCTTGACCACGAGCACGGGGGTGTCGTCCTCGGCCCGGCCGACGGCGGCGGCGTAACCGCGGCCGGCCTCGAAGGGCAGGCCCTCGGTCTGGGACCACTCCGGGTCGGGGGCGGCCGCGGCCAGGACGGCCTCGTCGGTGGCGTGCACGGGCCGGTCCCGGCCGCCGTTGAGCTGGGGGCAGGCACGGGCCGCGATGCGCAGCGTGGCGCCGGCTCCCGTCCGGTCCGTCTCGTCCATCTCGTGCCGCGCGCGGACCGTGCCGTCCGCGTCCGTCACCCGCACGAGACGCAGCCGGTTCTCGGTGAGCGTGCCCGTCTTGTCGAAGCAGATGGTGTCCATCCGGCCGAGCGCCTCCAGGGTGCGCGGAGCCCGGACGAGGACTCCGCCCTGGCTCAGCCGGCGAGCGGCCGCCAGCTGCGCCACGGTCGCCACCAGCGGCAGCCCTTCGGGGACCGCGGCCACGGCCACGGCCACGCCGCCGCTCACCGCCCGGCGGATCGGTGTGCCGCGCAGCAGCGACAGCGCGGTCACTCCGGCGCCGCCCGCCAGGGTCAACGGCAGCGCCTTGTCGGTGAGTTCGCGCAGCCTGGCCTGCACTCCGGCGGACGGTGGCTTGCGGGCGGCGAGGGCGACGGCCCGCGAGGCCTCCGTACGTTCCCCGGTGTCCACCACGACGGCCCGGGCGTGTCCGGCGACCACGGTCGTGCCCTCGAACACCATGCAACAGCGGTCCGGTACGGCGGCGCCCGGCGTGCAGTCGGTCGCCTTGTCGGCCGACAGGGACTCTCCGGTCAGCGCGGACTCGTCCACCTCCAGGCCGTCCTCCCACAGCAGACGCGCGTCGGCGGGCACCACGTCGTCGGCCCGCAGCTCGATCACGTCACCGGGACTGAGCCTGGCGGCGTCCACGACGCGCGCCTGGGACGAGGGCTCCTCGGTCGTGACCCGCGCCTTCTGCTTCTGCTTGGCGAGCAGCCCGGACAGCGCCCGTTCGGCCCGCATCCGCTGGACGCCGCCGACCAGCGCGTTCAGGTCGAGCGCGCCCACGACCAGCAGGGCGTCCACGACGGACCCGAGGATCGCCTCGGCGGCCGAGCCGACGGCCAGCACCGGGGTGAGGGGATCGTCCAGTTCGCCGCGGACCGCCCGGGCCAGCCGCAGCGGGCCGCTCAGCGGTGTGAAGAGGCGCCTGCGGCCCATCGTGCGGAGCGTCTGACGGGCACGGTCGGTGAGCTGCTCGGAGAAGGTCGGTTCCGGGCCCTCCTCGTGCTCCAGCCGGTCCCGGACCTCGTCGGGTTCCAGCTCGTGCCAGGCCACCCGAGGACGAGGGTGCGGAGCGCGGGCCACCGCCACCCCGAGGGCCGCCCGCACACCGGTCAGCAGGGCCCACGCCGCGCTCGCGTCGACCGGTGTGTGCCGCAGGCCGGGCCATGGCGTGGGGCGACCGCTCCGGGACTGGCCGACGGCCACGAGGAGTCCGGACAGGGCCGCACCGGACCGGGCCAGGGTCTGCGACCTGCGGCCGACCCCGCGCGCGGCCGGCACCGCCCGCAGCAGCCGCCACACATCGGCCAGGCCGTGCGGGGCCAGCACGTCCGCGCCCCAGACGACGGCCCCGTCCCGATCGGTGAGCGCGACGGCCACATCGCCGGCGAGCAGTCCGGTGAGCACGTCCTCGTCCGCCGTGTCCGGGCGGGCGACCGTGACGACGACGCCGTCCTCGTCGCGCACCGCGTTCACCACGTCGCGCAGCGGCCGCTCGCCGCTCACCACCTGGTCGGCGAGATTCGTGAAGTCGGCCAGGGCGGGGTCGTCCACCATCACGACCCGCAGTCCGGCGCGCCGAGCCGCGTCCAGCACCGCCTCAGCCCACGGGTCCGCGTCGGCGCCGGGGGTCCGCAGCGCGCTCGGATGCAGGACGACCGTGTCGGCCATCTCCAGTTGCCGCAGCCGTTCGGTGTCGCGCACCAGGACGCCCGCGCGGGACAGCGCGGAGCTCAGTACGGCGTGGAAGGCGGCGGGCCCGTAGCGCGCGGCCTTCGGGGAGCCCGCCAGCACCGCCTCCGCCGCCTCGGTGCCGTCGTGCTTGACCAGCAGCGTGGCCAGCGCGCCCACCAGACTGCCGGTCTCGGCGTGTCCGGCGTACTCCTGGGCCGGGGAGGTGCGCAGCGGAGGACGCGCGCGGTGATCCCCTGCCACGCTGCACCGCCCCGGCGTGCACACCTCGTCGTGGACCATGTCGAACGCCGCCGCGCGGGCGACCGTGTCCGCCAGTTGCAGCGTACGCAGCGCGCTGTCGAGCACGAGGGCGGTCGGGGTGCGTCCGGCACCGTGGGCGGCCGCGTTCGCGACGGCCAGGAGCAGGTCCATCCGGGAGCGGCCGACCCTCGCCCGCAGCCACCCGCGGAAGCGTGGATTCTCCCGCAGCAGCGTCACCAGCGCGGTCACCGCCCGGGGTGAGACCGGCAGGCGCAGGGCGTATCCGGTGAACGCGGTCGCGATGCCCATCCCGTCGGCGGCGAGCGCCGTGGCGGCGGCCCGCACTCCGGCGGGGTCGGCCGGGTGGACGATGTCCTCGACCGACTCGTCCGTCTGCGCCAGTCCGTGCCGGGCCGCGATGTCGGTCGCCTTCTGCACCACCCGGTCGCTGACCGACTCCTCGACGGCCGTCACGACCAGCCGGCGCAGTCCGCCGTCCCAGTACGCGAGGGCCACGTCGGGCCGTTCCGCCAGCGCCGCGGCGACCCGGCGCGCCGCTCGCTCGGTCCCGCCCTGCCGCCGTATCACATCCGGCTCCGAGGGACGCAGCGCGAGATGCGTCCGGGTGCCGGACCGCCAGGGGTGCGGGCGGAGGGACAGGGTGTTGCGGGCGACCCGTGCGACGCGCACCGCGGTGTCGGCACTGCGGACCCCGGCCCGGGCCGCACCGGCCGCCATCCCCGCGGCGGCTCCCACGGCGGGGGCGGCTCCTCCGGTGAGCAGTCGGGGTCCGGCCGCGGCCAGACCGGCCACGGCCGTGACCGGACGTGTGAGGAGTCCCAGAACCATCGCTCGCCCTCGCTCCACCTTGTTCGACAACGCCTTCCGTGCGGCCCGGGTTCCCGCAAAACGGCATGTCATCCGCCCTGGGGCGCCGGGCAGGGCAGGCCGGGGCGCCGGTGGCCGAGGCGGGTCGCATCGTGGCGGGAGGATCGGCGTGGTCGGCGCTTCCGCTCCGGCCACGCCGCGTATTCCCTCGTCAACCGGCCGTGCAGGCCGTCCCGTTGAGGGTGAAGGCGCCCGGTGCCGCGCTGTTGCCGGTGTGGTTCGCCTGGTAGCCGATGCTGACGCTCGCTCCTGGTGCGAGCGTCGCGTTGTACGAGGCGTTGGTCGCCGTCACGGCGCCGGAGGCCGGGGTGTACGTGGCTCCCCAGCCGTTGGTGACGGCCTGGCCCGCGGGGAGGGTGAAGCCGAGCCGCCAGCCGTTGATCGACGTCGGGCCCGTGTTGGTGATCGTCAGCGAGGCGGTCAGGCCCGTGTTCCAGGCGCTGGTGGTGGCGGTCACCTTGCAGGCGCCGGGCTGGGGCTGGGGGGCGGGGCCGCCGCTGTCCAGGCCGAAGAAGGTGAGGACGCGGGCCGCCATGCCGTTGCCGTAGAGGTTGTGGCCGACGCCCTCGAGGCTGATCGCCTCGACGGGGGCCCGGTCACCGGTGCCGCCGTAGCGGGTGCGGGTCCAGCCGGACTGGGGCGTGTCCGTGACGGCCGGGGTCTGGCTGACTCCGTGGACGTTCGTCCACTGCTTGATCATCTCCCCGAAGTTGGGGTAACGCAGGACGTCGTCCTCGGTGCCGTGCCACAGCTGCATACGGGGCCGGGGTCCGGTGTAGCCGGGGTACGCGGCGCGGGCGATGTCGCCCCACTGCTGTGCGGTGCGGGTGATCGTGCCCTGCGCGCACGCGCTGTTCCACTCGGAGCCGTCGGTGGTGGCGAAGCAGCCGAAGGGGACGCCGGAGAAGGCGGCGCCCGCGGCGAACACGTCCGGGTAGTCGCCGAGCAGGACGTTGGTCATCATCGCGCCGGAGGAGATTCCGGTGGCGAAGACCCGGCTCGTGTCGGCGTCGTAGGTGCGGGTGACCCAGTCGACCATGGACTTGATGCCGACCGGGTCGCTGCCGCCGTCGCGCCTGAGCGCCTGGGGCGAGGAGACGTCGAAGCACTTGCTGCTGCGGGTGACGGACGGGTAGATCACGACGAAGCCGTACCGGTCGGCGAGCGTGTCGTACTCGGTGCCGTTGTACATGTCGGGGCCTGAGCCGGTGCACCAGTGCACGGCGACCAGGACCGCCGGGTTGGCGGTGACGCTGTCCGGGACGTACAGGTACATCCTCAGGTTGCTGGGGTTGGCGCCGAAGTCGGTGACCTCGGTGAGCGTCGCGGTGGGGACGACGCCGGAGGCCTCGGTGCGGGCGGAGACCGCCGGAGCGGTGACGAGCAGTGCCGCGAGCAGCGGCAGGAGCGCTCCGACGAGGGTGGCGAGTTGCGTCCGGAGCGGTCTCTTCGCGGTCGTGCGGATGGGGGTGGGCACGTCCTTGTCCCTTCTGGTCGCGGCTCGTGGACGTGGTGCGGCGAGAAGCATCGTGGCATGTACACATCCATCATGGAAGCGCTCCCACGCAGTCGGCAGAGCTCCCCGGCACCCACCTCGCCCGACGCGAATTCTTCTGCGCCAAGCGTTGACTAGAAAGCGCTTGCCCCCTACGTTCCGTTCAACAGTGTGACCGAACCGCTCAACTGAACCTCCCATTGGCCACACTGACCGCACGCAGCGTTCTAGATGGCGCACATAGTTCACGTACATGACCATGCCAGTCCTTCCGAAAGGACGCACCCGCATGCGAACTCTCCCCCCACGTGCACGCCCGCAAAGAACCGCACCGGCGACCGCCGCCGCAGCCGCTCTCGCCGCCGTGACTGTCATGATCCTGCCCACTCAGGCCGGGGCGGCCGAGACCTCGCCGATCGGGTTCGGCGCCGGAACCACCGGTGGCGGCAGCGCCTCGGCGGTCACCGTCTCGACGCTGGACGCCTTCAGGTCGGCGGTGACCGGCAATTCGGCCAAGGTCGTACGGGTCAACGGCCTGATCTCACTGAGCGGCCAGGTCGACATCGGCTCCAACACGACGGTGCTGGGCGCGGGTTCGTCGTCCGGGTTCACCGGGGGCGGGCTGCGGCTGAAGAACGTCACCAACGTCGTCGTCCGCAACCTGAACATCAGCAAGCCGGTGGCACCGGCCGACGGCATCACGGTCCAGGCGTCGACGAAGGTGTGGATCGACCACAACTCCTTCTCGGCCGACCGCGATCACGACAAGGACTACTACGACGGTCTGCTGGACATCAATCACGGCTCGGACAACGTCACGGTGTCCTGGAACACCTTCAGGGACCACTTCAAGGGCTCGCTGGTCGGACACAGCGACAACAACGCGAGCGAGGACACCGGCCGTCTGAAGGTGACGTACCACCACAACCACTTCGGCAACGTCTACTCGCGCATCCCCAGCCTGCGCTTCGGCACCGGGCACTTCTACAACAACTACGTGGCCGGAGCGGACACCGCCTGCCACTCGCGCATGGGCGCCCAGATGCTCGTGGAGAACAACGTCTTCCGTGACACGAAGGTCGCTGTCACCACGAACCGCAGCAGTGACGTCGACGGCTACGCCAATCTGCGCGGCAACGATCTCGGCGGGGCCGCGACCGAGATCTCCCAGGCCGGCAGCTTCACCACGCCGCCCTACAGCTACACCGCCGAGTCCGCGTCCACCGTCGTCGCCTCGGTGACGTCGGGCGCGGGCGCCGGAAAACTCTGACCACCCACCCAACTGGAAGAAGGCATACGGGACATGACTTCACCAGCAAAGCCCCGCGCCCGCCGGCGCGCACTGACCGGCGGTCTGGCCGCACTCGGCCTCTCTTCTGTCATGATCACGACATTCGGCGCCCCGCCGGCGAGCGCCGCCACCTGGCCGACGCCCACCAGCAGCCAGCCGGTGAGCGCCACGATCCCCGTCTCCGGCGTCGTCGACGGCGGGATGAAGCGGTACTACGGCAGTGGCGACCTGGCCGGCGACGGCCAGGAGGAGGGCCAGGACCCGATCTTCAAGCTCGCGGCCGGCGCGACGCTGAAGAACGTCATCATCGGCGCGCCCGGCGCCGACGGCATCCACTGCGAGGGCAACTGCACGCTGCAGAACGTGTGGTGGGAGGACGTCGGCGAGGACGCGGCAACCTTCCGGGGCGGTTCCACCTACACGGTGACCGGCGGCGGCGCGAAGAAGGCGGCCGACAAGGTCTTCCAGCACAACGGCCCCGGCACGGTGAACATCTCCAACTTCGCCGTCAGCGAATTCAAGACGCTGTACCGCTCCTGCGGCGACTGCTCCACGCAGTACACGCGCAAGGTCAACCTCAGCAACATCGAGGTCACCGGCACCGGATCCACGGCACGCCTGGTCGGCATCAACGTCAACCGGGGCGACGTGGCGACGCTGCGCGGCATCACGATCCTCAACGATGCAGGTCGCAAGGTCATCCCGTGCCAGAAGTACAACAACAACACGGCCGTGGGCACCGGCCCGGACAGCACCAACTGCCTGTACTCCAGCTCGGACATCACCTACAGGTAGAGCCCGGCCGCACATGGTCCCCCCACGGTGAAGGCGGCCGTACGGAGCGTCCCCGCACGGCGCTCCGTGCGGCCGCCGCAGTGCGCCCGGGCCCGGGGCGGCCGGCTTGCGCAGGGCACGCGCGCGTACGTCGTCGTTCGGGGCTATCGGCCCTCACGCGCGCGTACGTCCTCCGCCAGCTCCCGCCGATACTCGGCGTACGCGGCGCGCAACTCCTCGCCCGGCCAGTCGGCCGGGAGGAGTTCGGGCGGCAGTACCGGGTCGGCGAGCAGGTGGCGTACCACGGCCGCGAACGCGGTGAAGCGGTCGGCGGGACGCCGCGCGCGGGAGACATGGCCGAGCAGGGCGTTCCCCGTCCCGCTCCACGCGTCCAGCGGCCACAGGCTCGCGGCGAGCTCGCGCGCGGGACGGTCGGGGCGGGCCGTCAGGCGCTCGGCGACCTGGGCGAGGTCGTCCGGCAGCGGGCGGAGCAGGTTCGCGGGCCGCAGCCAGACGCCCTCACGCAGCTCGGCGAGCCGCAGCCGGGTCAACTCGGTGCGCAGTTCCGCGCGTTCGGCGGGGCCGCGGCCCGTAGCCGTGACCACCACCATCTCCCAGTCGCCGGCCCAGGGCAGGGTCTCGGGGTGGACGGCCTCGTCCTGGCGGCGCTGGCGGTCCAGGAGGCGGTCGCTGAGCCGGTGGACCGTGTCCGCGCGCCGCAGGTCCCCGGCCGCCACCATCCGGCTGAGCGCGGCCCGCACGGTGGATCCCGCGATGCCGAACGGCTCCACGCTGCGCACCAGGTCCTTCACCGGCAGCTCGGGCGGATGCAGCCCCAGCAGCAGGCTCAGGACGACCGACCGGGCGGACAGCGGGCGCAGTTCCACCTCGTCGGCCTGCGGTGGCGCATTGTTCGGCATGCTCACGACTGTACGGGCCGGTGCGGCGTATTGCAGGATTGCTGCAGTCGCAGCGATGATGCAACACTGGCGCCATGGACTCGATACTCGCCCAGGACCAGTCCGGAACCGCGCACGAGCCGTCGTCCGGGCAGTACGCCACGCACGACGTCACCAACCAGCCCCCGCCCCACGCTCCGTACGACGCGTCCGAGGACGCGGCCCTCCTCGAAGGGCTGCGCCGTGAGGGCGCCGCCTGGGCCGAGGAGGACATCCGGCGGCTCGGGCGCCGAGCCGGGAGCGCCGAGGCCCAGGAGTGGGGTGAGCAGGCCAACCGCTTCGAGCCCGAGCTGCGTACGCACGACCGTTACGGCCATCGCGTCGACGAGGTCGAGTTCCATCCGAGCTGGCACCAGCTGATGCGGGTCGCGGTGGCCGAAGGGCTGGCGGCGGCTCCGTGGGCGGACGAGCGGCCCGGCGCCCATGTCGCCCGGACCGCGGGCGGACTGGTGTGGGGGCACACCGAGGCGGGGCACGGCTGTCCGACCTCGATGACGTACGCCGCCGTCCCCGTGTTGCGCAGGCAGCCCGAACTCGCGAAGGTCTACGAGCCTCTGCTGACCAGCCGGGAGTACGACCCGGTGCTGCGCGTGCCGACGCAGAAGCGGGGCCTGCTCGCGGGCATGGGTATGACCGAGAAGCAGGGCGGCTCCGACGTCCGCACGAACACGACCACGGCGTGGCCGAGCGCCGAGCCGGGCGTGTACACGCTGCGTGGGCACAAGTGGTTCACCTCGGCGCCGATGTGCGACGTCTTCCTGGTGCTGGCCCAGGCGCCCGGCGGTCTGTCCTGCTTCCTCGTGCCGCGCGTCCTGCCCGACGGCAGCCGCAACGCCTTCCGCATCCAGCGTCTGAAGGACAAGCTGGGCAACCGCTCCAACGCCTCCTCCGAGCCCGAGTTCGACGGGACCGTCGCCTGGCTGGTCGGTCCCGAGGGGCGGGGCGTCAAGACGATCATCGAGATGGTCAACTGCACCCGCCTTGACTGTGTGATGTCCTCGGCGACCCTGATGCGCAAGACGCTGGTGGAGGCGGGGCACCATGTGCGGCACCGCAGCGCGTTCGGGGCGCGGCTGATCGACCAGCCGCTGATGCGCAACGTCCTCGCCGACCTCGCGCTGGAGTCCGAGGCCGCCACGACGCTCACGCTACGGCTGGCCGGCGCGGCCGACCGGACGGTGCGCGGGGAGGGCGCGGGCGGGGGCGAGGCGGCGTTCCGCCGGATCGCCACCGCGGTCGGCAAGTACTGGGTCACCAAGCGGGGTCCGGCCTTCACCGCGGAGGCCCTGGAGTGCCTCGGCGGCAACGGCTACGTCGAGGAGTCCGGCATGCCGCGCCACTACCGCGAGGCTCCGCTGCTGTCGATCTGGGAGGGCTCGGGGAACGTCAACGCCCTGGACGTGCTGCGGGCGTTGAGCAGGGAGCCGGGCACCGCCGAGGCGCTCTTCGCCGAACTCGACCTGGCCCAGGGGGCGGACACCCGGCTCGACGCGTCCGTCGCCCGCCTCAAGGGCCTGCTGACCGCCGGCTCCGAGGCCGGCGCCCGCCGCCTGGTCGAGCTCATGGCCCTGAGCCTCCAGGCGTCCCTCCTGGTCCGCCACGCCCCCGCCGCGGTCGCCGACGCCTTCTGCGCGACCCGGCTGGGCGGCGACTGGGGGCATGCGTTCGGGACGCTGCCGGACGCGGCGGACGTGGACGGGATTCTGGGGCGGGCGCTGCCTGGCGGGGAGTGAGGCGAGGACGCAGGGGCGGGCGGCTGACAACGCCCGCCGATGCCGTCCATTGACACGGCACGCCGACACCGCCCATTGACACGGCCCCTTCAGGGAGCACGACGTGCCCAGGGCCGATGGCGGCAGGCTGTCCCGGAGCCGCCACGGCGACCACCGTCCGCCCCGGCCCACCGTGCGGCCGTCACCCCGTCGTCCGCCCACCCCACAACGGTCCGAAGCGCGCCCACTCATAGCCCCACTGGTCGATGCGGCGGCTCTCCAGCCGGCTGCGCAGGGCGCGGCCCGCGACGAAGGGGACGGACGCGGCGCACAGGCCGGCGAGGCCGCCGACCAGGGCGGCCCGGGAGCGGGCCTCGGACGCAGTGGCCGGCTTGGTGACCAGGCGGCCCTGTGGGTCCGTCCAGACGGTGACCGCCGTGCCGACACCGCTGCCGGGCCGGACACGGGCCTGGCCGGTGTGCGTGGCACCGTCCGGCGCGCTCCAGCGGACCTTCGCCCAGACGGTCGCGCCGCTCGACGAGCCGGTGCGCGAGTCGGTGGTGCCGGGTGCCTGCTCGGTGAGCAGGGCGACGACCGGCCGCCACTCCACGCGCTCCCTCGCCATGCCCTGCTCGACCGTGCCCGCCGTCGCCAGGCCGGCCAGCACTCCGGCGAGGACGGTGAGCACCCAGGCGGCGAGCACCACCCAGGCCTCCACCGCATCGGCCCGGCGCTTGAGCGGATTGCGCCGCCACCGCCACAGCCACACCTTCGGACCACGGAACGCCATCGAAGGCTGCCTCCTCATGAGCACACGAACATGCCGGACCCGACCGCCCTTCCATACGGGAGAGGGCAGTCGGCTGCTCACTGCACGCACCCTGAGTCGAGCGTCACACGGGCTCTGCGGCCCTCGCGGGCGACTTCGCGAAACTGCCCCACGGCACCCGGCCGCCAGCTATCCTCGCCGCCCTGACCTGCGATGCAGGCCTTTCCAGGGGTGACTGTCAGTGCCGGGGTGCAGACTGGCCCGTGTCTGAGACAAAGGCGTCGCGGAGGTGATCGGCATGACCGAGGTAATGCTCGCCGTGGGCACACGCAAGGGCTTGTTCATCGGGCGGAAGCGGGGTGCCACCTGGGAGTTCGACGAGAGCCCGCACTTCAACGCACAGGCCGTGTACTCGATCGCCATCGACACGAGGGGCGAGCGCCCGCGGCTGCTCGCGGGCGGCGACAGCGCGCACTGGGGCCCGTCCGTGTTCCACTCCGACGACCTCGGGCGCACCTGGACCGAACCGGCGCAGCCGGCCGTCAAGTTCCCGAAGGACACGGAGGCCTCGCTGGAGCGGGTGTGGCAGCTGCACCCGGCGGCCGCGGAGCCGGACGTGGTGTACGCGGGCACGGAACCGGCCGCGCTGTACCGCTCGGAGGACCGAGGCGAGACCTTCGAACTCGTCCGCCCGCTGTGGGAGCACCCGACCCGGTCGAAGTGGGTTCCGGGCGGCGGCGGTGAGGGCCTGCACACCGTGATCACCGACAGGCGTGACCCGAAGGCCGTGACGGTGGCGGTGTCGACGGCCGGGGTGTTCAGGACCGCCGACGGCGGGGCCAGCTGGGCTCCCTCCAACTCCGGTGTCTCCGCGGTGTTCCTGCCGGATCCGAACCCGGAGTTCGGCCAGTGCGTGCACAAGATCGCGCAGGACGCCACGACCCCCGACCGTCTCTATCTGCAGAACCACTGGGGCGTGTACCGCAGCGACGACGCGGGCGCGCACTGGACGGACATCGGCGAGGGCCTGCCGTCCACGTTCGGCTTCGCTGCGGCCGCCCACCCGCACCGCGGCGAGACGGCGTACGTGTTCCCGATCAACGCCGACTCCGACCGCGTACCGGCCGACCGGCGCTGTCGCGTCTTCCGCACGGCGGACGCGGGCAAGACCTGGGAGCCGCTGTCGGCGGGCCTGCCGCAGGAGGACCACTACGGCACGGTGCTGCGCGACGCGATGTGCACGGACGACGCGGACCCGGCGGGCGTGTACTTCGGCAACCGCAACGGCGAGGTGTTCGCGTCGGCCGACGACGGAGACAGCTGGCAGCAGCTGGCGTCGCATCTGCCGGACGTGCTGTGCGTGCGGGCCGCGGTGATCGGATGAACCCTCGGCACTTACGGGCGGGTTGTGGAGCGGGTCCTGGCCACTGGTTGATCGCCGCCTCCGCCACGGCAGTAGGGTGACGCCCGTGGCACCACGACCCTTGCATGAAATCGTCGAACCGGGCTGGGCGAAGGCTCTGGAACCCGTTGCCGAACGGATCGCCGCGATGGGCGACTTCCTGCGCGCGGAGATCGCCGCGGGACGCACCTATCTGCCGGCCGGACCGAACGTCCTGCGGGCCTTCCAGCAGCCCTTCGACGAGGTACGGGTCCTGATCGTCGGACAGGACCCGTACCCGACACCGGGACATGCCGTGGGGTTGTCGTTCTCGGTCGCGCCCGACGTGCGCCCGCTGCCCGGCAGCCTCATCAACATCTACCGGGAGCTGCACACCGACCTGGGGCTGCCGCAGCCGTCCAACGGCGATCTGACGCCGTGGACCCAGCAGGGCGTGCTGCTGCTCAACAGGGCACTCACCACGGCCCCTCGCAAACCGGCCGCCCACCGCGGCAAGGGCTGGGAGGAGGTCACCGAGCAGGCCATACGCGCGCTGGCCGGACGCGGCAAGCCACTGGTCTCCATCCTGTGGGGCCGCGACGCCCGCAACCTCCGCCCGCTGCTCGGCAACCTCCCGTCGGTGGAGTCCGCGCACCCCTCCCCCATGTCCGCCGACCGCGGGTTCTTCGGCTCGCGCCCGTTCAGCCGGGCCAACGACCTGCTGATCCGGCAGGGCGGCCAGCCGGTGGACTGGCGCCTGCCATGAACGAGACGGGGGACGGGTCGTCCCGGACGACCGCCGGGCCGGGCGGTCTGAGCGACCCCTCTCCCGTCCCGGGCCCGCTCCACCCCGACTCCGGCGGGGTCGCCCCCGGTTTCCTCGCCGTCGACTCCGGAGGCTCGGGCCTGCGCGTGGTCGTCGGGACCGTCGGCCGGGGCGCGGTGGCCCAACGGGAGTCCCGCGAGCCGGTGCGCACCGGGGACCGGGGTATCGACCCCGGGCATCTGATGGAGCAACTGGTGCCCATGGTCCGGTCGTTGACCGCCGAGGCCGATGTCGACCGGCTGGGGACGGCCGTGATCGGGGCCGCCGGGCTCGCCACGCTGGGGGATGCCCTGCGCGCCGAACTGCCGGGCGCGCTGGCGCGGGAGTTCGGCATCGGGCGGGTCGCTCTCGTCGCCGATGCCGTAACCGCCTATGCCGGAGCCCTCGGGTCCCGGCCGGGTGCCGTCGTCGCCGCCGGTACGGGGCTGATCGCGATGGGCACGGACATGACGCGCTGGCGCCGAGCCGACGGCTGGGGGCATCTGCTCGGCGACTGCGGCAGCGGTGCCTGGATCGGGCGGGCGGGGCTGGAGGCGGCGCTGCGCGCGTACGACGGCAGGGCAGGCGGGTCGGCCGGGCTGCTGGCCCGCGCCGAGGAGGTGTTCGGCCCGGTACAGGGGCTGCCCGGCAAGCTGTATCCGCGCCCCGACCGTCCCGCCGTCCTCGCCTCCTTCGCTCCCCATGTGGCCGCCTGCGCCGACGTCGATCCGGTCGCCGCGGGCATCCTGCGCGCCGCCGCCCGGCACATGGCCGAGTCCGCGGCAGCCGTGTGCCCCAGCGCCGGGGAGCCCCGAGTCGCGCTCACGGGAGGCCTGTTCAAGATGGGCGACCCGCTGGTCCTGCCTGTGGAAGAGGAGTTGTCGAAGCGGCTGCCGCATGCGCGGCGGGTGCCGGCCGCCGGCGATCCGCTGCTGGGCTCGGTGCGGATCGCGACCGATCTGACGAGGGGCGCGCTCACTCTGCCGGGTGACGACAGACTGCTCTGCGTGGTGACCGGAAAGAGGGACTGATCCCCCACGCCGTTCGATTCCGCTTCGCAGGTAACTCAATCAGACAAAAGCGGACGGATACCGCTCACCTGCACCCTCCCCGAACAGGGGAGCCCAGGAAGCCAGTAACATGCCTCGCCATGAGCTCCCCCACTGGGCCCGCGTCCGGCCTGCCAGTACGAATGCCGCGACCTCGTCAGCCCGGGCGGCACCGCCGACCCGAGCCCCTGGCGGCTCCCGAGGGCGCGCCCGCGCTCGTTCTCGCGGTGCCGGGCACGCCGAGCGCCGCCACCCGCGGGCTCGCCGAGGAGGTCGTGAGCATCGCCCGCTCCGAGCTCCCCGGTCTCGACGCCCGGATCGGGTATGTCGACGGCGATGACGTGGAGTTCCCCACGCTCCAGTCGGTGCTGGTGCACGCCGCCGAGGAGCGCACCGCCCGCTATGAGCAGGCGCTCGCAGCTGGGGTGGAGGCCAAGCAGCCCGAGGGCCCTGTCGCCGTGGTCGTGCCGCTGCTGGCCGGTCCGGACAGCGCGCTGCTGCGCGTCATCCGCCAGGCCGTGATGGACAGCCGGGTCGCGGCGGACCTGACCGATGTGCTGGGCCCGCACCCGCTGCTCGCCGAGGCGCTGCACGTGCGTCTCTCGGAGGCCGGTCTGGCCCGCGCCGACCGCGCCCGCCTGTTCACCGTGGCGACGGCCGCGGACGGCATCATCCTGGCCTCCGTCGGCGGCGAGGAGGCCGTGCAGGCGGCCGGGATCACCGGCATGCTGCTCGCCGCGCGCCTGGCCGTTCCGGTGATGGCGGCGGCCCTCGACCAGGACGGCTCGATCTCGGCCGTGGCCGAGCAGCTGCGGTCCTCGGGCTCGCAGCAGCTGGCGCTGGCGCCGTACCTGATAGGGCCGGAGATCGACCCGAGCCTGGTCGCTGAGGCCGCGCGGGAGGCGGGCTGCTCCGCCGCCGAGGCGCTCGGCCCGTACCCGGCGATCGGCAAGCTCGCCCTGTCGAAGTACACGACGGCGCTGGGCATCGCCCCACAGCAGCCGCAGGGCACGCCGGTTCGCTAACGCCCACACGCAGGCTCAGCCTCAGCCGTGACGCCGAAGGCCCGCTCCGCACCCGGGAGCGGGCCTTCGGCGTACGGTCACGCCCTGCCCGCCTCCGGGCCGATGACCACGCAGGACGCCGCGGGTACCTCGATCGAGCCCTCGTAGCGCGGCAGCCCCGTGTCCGGGTCCAGGGCGAACCAGGCCACGTCACCGGAGCGCTCGTTCGCGACGTACAGGAACCCGCCCGCCTCGGTGACGGCGCGCGGCCAGTGCCCGGCGCAGGTGACGGTCCCGGTCAGCCGCAGTTCGTCGCCCTCGACGGCGAACGTGGACAGCACGTCCTCGCCGCGTGTGGCGGTCCACACGAAGCGGCCGTCGGGCGAGGCGACGATCGCCGAGGGGCAGGCGTCGCCGGCCGGGGTGCCCGGCAGGACCGGCGACTCGGCCAGGGGCTTGAGCGTGCCGTCGTCGGCGTCCCAGTGGCAGACGGTGACGGTGGGGGTGAGTTCGTTGAGGACGTAGGCGTATCCGCCGTGCGGATGGAAGGCCAGGTGGCGGGGTCCGGAGCCCGGCCGAAGGGCGATCTCGCGGTGCAGGTCGAGCGTGCCGTCGGCCAGGGCGCACACCCGCACGGAGTCGGTGCCGAGGTCGACGCTGACGGCCCAACGGCCGCTCGGGTCGGGCAGGACCTGGTGGGCGTGCGGGGCCTGCTGGCGGGGCGTGTGCGGGCCTGAGCCGATGTGCCGGAGAACGGCGGACGGGGCGTCCGCGAGGGTGCCGTCGGCGCGGAGAGGGATGGCGCTGACGCTGCCGGAGCCGTAGTTGGCGGTCAGGACGTGGCCGGCGAACAGGCTCAGGTGCACGGGCCCGCTGCCGCCCACGGGCACCGGCGGTCCGAGCGGCTGCGGTGTCTTTGCTGTCACGCGATAGGCGGCCACCGCGCCCTCCGCCGTCTCACTGACGGCGTAGAGCGTGTCGCCCTCGGGCGACAGGGCCAGGTACGCGGGGTCGGGCAGGTCGTCCACGCCGCCCAGTACGGTCAGCGCGCCGCTGCCCCCGTTCACGGCGGCCGTGGTGATGCCGTGGCCACCGGCCGCCGTGAACGACCCGATGTAGGCCCGTCCTCCCCGTCTGCCGACGTCTGCCACCGTTGTCCCCTTTCCGGTCGGTTGCCGTCCCGGGGCGACGGTAGCAGTGGATCGCGATCGGTCTAGACCAAGAGTCCCGTGCCGCAGGGGAAGTTCCGTACGGCACACCCCACCGGGCTCACCCGCGGGCCGCTCCCGCGCGGCTCGCGGGTCGCGTGACGTCCACTGGCGCGGAATTACCCGGCGGGGCGGCTGATCCACCCTCCGGATGGCCGGCAAAGCGACTTGCCCACGCGGGAGGGACCCGGTGATGCGGTCGCCTCAATGGCGTGCGGGCGAGGTGAGCGCCCTCGTCGGTGGCACGCCGGCCCTTGGCGACCGGGCCGCGTCAGCAGCCGTCGACGACCGTGAGCGTCTCGTCGAGCGGAGCCCGGCCCGTGCGGACGTGATCCGCCGTGCCGTCCTCGAACCCGATCGACATTCCGCAGAAGAGGATGAGCTCGCCCGGGGGCGACAGGAGCTCACCGACGGTCCTGTGGTACTTCGCCCACGCCATCTGGGTGCAGCTGTGCAGCCCTTCGGCGCGCAGGAGCAGCATGACTGACTGCAGGTACATGCCGACGTCGGACCACTGGGCCGGGCCCAGGTCGCGGTCGATGTAACAGAACAGCGCGGCCGGCGCGCCGAAGCACTGCCAGTTCGCGGAAGCGGCCCTCTGGCGCGCCTCGATGTCCTCGCGCGGGATACCGAGCGCGCCGTAGCGCTGCTCACCGAAGGCGGATCGGCGCTCGCGGTAAGGGGACTTCAGCTCGGTCGGGTACTGCTGGTACTCCGGCTCGTCCCAGGGGTCCCCCGCGGCCAGGCGCTCACCGGCGCGCTTCTTGAGTTCGGCCAGTGGCGCGCCGGTCAGCACGTAGATGTGCCACGGCTGCAGGTTCGATGCGGACGGCGCCCAGGCCGCGGTGGACAGCACCCGCGCCAGCACCTCTTTGGGGACCTGCCTGTCCGTGAATCGGCGTACCGCTCGCCGGCTGGTGACCGCCTCATAGACGTCCAAGATCGCCTACCTCCCGTTTGCCGAACGTATCCAACTGCGTTGCGATAGCGATCGTATCAATCGATACCTTCTCGTGTTTAACTATGGATGCGAACAAGTCACCGGCCCCCGGTCACCGACTCGGACATCACCCCTTGGAGAAAGCCATGGCCACGCTGCTGCACATCGACTCCTCCGTACTCTCCGGCGAGGCATCCTCGTCCCGTGCGGTCGCGGCCGCCTTCCGCGAGGCCTGGGAGGAGCAGCACCCGCACGGGACCGTGGTCCACCGCGATCTCGCCGCCGACCCCGTCCCGCACATCACCGCCGCCGCCTGGTCCGCCGGTTACGTCGCCCCGGCCGAGCGCACCCCGGAGCAGTCCGCGGCGTTCGCCGTGCGCGAGCTGCTCATGGCGGAGCTGGAGCAGGCGGACGCCGTCCTGATCGGCGCCCCCATGCACAACTTCTCGATACCGTCGACCCTGAAGGCGTGGCTGGACAACGTGCTTCTGATCGGCCGCACCGCGGGCGAGAACCCCTCCGCCCAGGGCACGCCGGTCGTCGTCGTGGCCAGCCGCGGCGGTTCCTACGCGCCGGGCACCCCGCGTGAGGGCTTCGAGTTCGTCCAGAACTACCTGGAGGCCGTTCTCGAGCGCACCCTCGGGCTGGACCTCGACTTCATCGTTCCGGAACTCACCCTGGCCCCGCGCAACCCGGCCATGTCAGAGCTGATCCCGCTCCACGAGGCCTCGCGCAAGCGCGCCTTCGAGGACGCCACCGCCAAGGCCAAGGAACTCGCGCGGCGCCTGGCCGCGTAGCCCTCCCGGCGCAGAGCCCGCACAGCGCCCACGTGACAGGCAACCGTCGCGCGGGCGCGCTCGCGTGCGGGCGCGCTCGCGTGCGGGCGCGCTCAGGTCTGGAGCCCCGCGGAATGGGCGAACCGGGTCAGCAGATCCGTCAGCTGCTCGGTCTCACCCGGCTCCAGCCCGGCGACCAACCCCTCGGCAAGCGGTTCCGCCGCCACATGGGCCGCGTCGAAGAGTTCGAGCCCCTTGGGCGTGATCTCCACCGAGCGCGCCCGCCGGTCCCCCGGGACGGCCTTGCGGACGGCCAGCCCCTTGCGCTCCAGGTCGTCCACGACCCGCATGATGCCGGCCTTGTCCGACCCGGTCGCCGCCGCCAGATCCCGCTGCACCGTGGGTCCCTCGTTGACCAGCACGATCAGCACGGCGAAGTGCCGCAACTCGACACCGAGCGGCCGGAGTGCCTCGCTCATGACCGCGGCCGCGCGCCAGTGCGCCCGGCGCAGCAGCAGGCCGAGCGCGAAAGGCGAGGCGTCGCCGGGGCGGTCGGTGGCCCGCGAGGCGGTGGAGGCGTTCGGGACGTCGGCGGTCATGCGGCCACAGTACCGTCGTGCACTCGTTCGAGACGGTATCGGCTGAAACCAGATGCCCTAGGTCGTGTCCGCAAAGTCCCGTCGTCCGCCCGGAGGGCGGGCCCCGCGGCGTCTGGTGCGTGCGCCCGGTGCGGCGAGAGTGCGTGCCAGGCGTCGCGGGGCAGGCGGGACTTTGCGGACACGGCCTAGGGCTGCTGCACCACGAGCCGTGAACCGGACGGCGTGCGCAGCGGCTGGGCCAGCTCGGCCAGGGCCCGCTCCAGGCCGTGCAGGTGAGCCAGCGCCGGGTCCGACTCGGCGGGCTGCGTGGTGGGGGCGGTGACGGCCGTGCCGCCGGTGAGCGCCTCGACCGCGGCCTCGACGCGCCAGCACGCCGCGGCCAGGCGGGCGTCGTGGGAGGCCTCCGGGTCGGCGGCGACGGCGACCAGGCCCCGGATCTCGCGGGCACAGTCGTCGAGCAGGGCGAGCACACGACGGGCACGCCGCTTGCGGGCCGGCATCGGGTTGAGGGGGTGCACCAGCGGGGCGACCGAGAGCCGTACCCGAGCCAGCAGCTGTTCCAGCTCCGCCACCCGCGCGGCCGGGTCGGCGGCCTCGTCCCCGGCGAGGCGTGCGGCGGCCTCCGCGGTGGCGGCGTGGACGCAGCGCAGGGCGCGCTGGATCCAGGCGTCGGTGACGGTGTGGGTGGTGACGGGCAGGACGAACAGCACGGCCAGCACGGCACCGACCGCCCCGACGCCGGTCTCGGCGAGCCGCAGCGCCAGCAGGGCGGGATCGAGGACGCCCAGGAGGCCGTAGAGAAGCTCGGCGAGCACCGTGACGCAGAGCATCATCCAGGTATAGGAGACGGCCGCGGTGTAGAAGATGCCGAAGACGCAGACGGCGAGGAGTACGGCCGTCGGGACCGCCGCCCCGTGCAGCGGCACGGCGACGAGCAGGCCGAGTCCGATGCCGATCACCGTGCCGAGGACCCGGCGGAAGCCGCGGACCAGGGTCTCGCCGCGCGAGGTGGTGTTCACGAAGATCCACCAGGTGGCGCCGACGGCCCAGTACCAGCGCTGGCCGGACACCAGCTGGCCCACGACGAGGGCGAAACCGGCGCCGGCGGTGGCCTGGATCGCCTGGCGCGTGGTCACGCGGGCCAGTCCGCTGCCGCCCGGCGGTGCGGGTACGGGCGCCGGGGGCGTACGGCGTTCGTAGCACCACAGCCCGAAGCGCACCGCGGACGCGGTGAGCAGGGACAGCAGGACGGCGGCGTAGAGCTCGGGCAGGTGCCGCGGGGTCGCCTGGAGGAACTGCGCCACGAAGAAGGTCATGAACGCGAACACGCCGAGGCTGTGCCCGCGCGGACCCCAGCGGCGCGCGTACACGCCGGCGCCGACCACGGCGAGGAAGGTGAGGTCCCGGGCGACGGGGTGATCGTGCAGCTCGGCCGCGGCCGCGAGGACCGGCAGGCCGACGAGCGGCAGCAGCGCGGTGGTGACCGCCTGTCCGCGGACCGTGGCGTCGGTGACGGTGAACAGGGCGAGCAGCGCCGCGAGGCCGCCGGTGACGGCGCCGACGAGGGAATGTCCGGCGAACCCGCAGACGACGACCGCGAGCCCGACGCCGAGCACGGCCCGCACGGCGAAGCGCAGCCGCGCCCGCCCCGGGTCCGGCGCCACGAACACCCTCTTCAGCACTGCTGACCGCCCCTTTCGAATCGGCATGAAAAAGGCGCCGCGGAGGTCCGCAGCGCCATCGACCGCTTCATTGCAGCATCACCGAGGAGACTGGCTCAAGTGGCCCCGCATAGACTGGGCCATTGGCACAGAGATGTCGCTCCTCGCCCGTCCAGCGGCGAGCCAACGGACCATGCCCGGAGAAAGGCCGCCTCACCATGCCCGTGGACGAGCTCGACACCCGCATCCTTCGTCTGCTGCTGGAGCAGCCCCGCACCAGCGTGCGCGAGTACGCCCGCATCCTCGGCGTAGCCCGCGGCACGCTCCAGGCCAGGCTCGACCGGCTGGAGCGGGACGGCGTGGTCACCGGCACGGGGCCGACCCTCTCCCCCGCCGCCCTCGGCCATCCGGTGCTGGCGTTCGTGCATATCGAGGTGACCCAGGGCCATCTCGACGACGTGGGCGACGCCCTGGCCGGCGTGCCGGAGATCGTCGAGGCCTTCTCGATCACGGGTGGCGGGGATCTGCTGACCCGTGTGGTGGCCCGCGACAACGCCCACCTGGAGGACGTGATCCAGAAGCTGATCAGCCTGCCCGGTGTGGTCCGCACCCGCACCGAGGTGGCCCTGCGCGAGCGCGTCCCGCACCGGCTGCTGCCGCTGGTGGAGTCGATCGGGCGGGCGACGGCCCGGAAATGACCTTTGACATGCTGGAGCCATGAGCGGACTCGGCGGCACTTCGGTCATCTTCGATCTTGACGGAACACTCGTGGACAGCGAGCCCCACTACTTCGAGGCCGGCCGCCAGGTCCTCGCCGAGCACGGGATCTCCGACTTCACCTGGGCGGATCATCAGCGGTACGTCGGCATCAGCACCCTGGAGACGGTCACGCTCTGGAAGCGCGAGTACGGCCTGACCGCCACCGTCGACGAGCTGCTCGCCGCCAAGAACCGCCGCTATCTCGAGCTGGCCCGCACCTCCACGCGCGCGTACCCGCAGATGCGCGAGTTCGTGGAACTGCTGGCAGCCGAGGGCGTCCCGATGGCCGTGGCTTCGGGCTCCTCACTGGAGGCCATCACGACGGTCCTGGCCGGCACGGGCCTCGACGCCCGGCTGCGTACCGTCGTCTCGGCCGACGAGGTCGACCGCGGCAAGCCCGCACCGGACGTCTTCCTGGAGGCAGCACGCCGACTGGGCGTCGCACCCGGTGACTGCATCGTCCTGGAGGACGCGGCCCCCGGCGCCGCAGCGGCGCACGCGGCAGGGATGCGGTGCATCGCGATCCCGTACGTGCCGGCTCAGGCGGATGCCGCGGACTTCGCGACGGCAGGTCTCCTACTGCGGCGCGGCCAGCGGGAGTTCACGGCGCGGGCGGCGTACGACTGGCTGTGCCGGGCGAAGTAGCGCCCGACCTCCATCAATTCGCTCAGACCCGTTGACCCTCACCGGCCCCCTCCTTATCGTCTGGTCGATTGCTCGTACGTCGTTCGCAATGCCGAACAATTTGCCCAACGTGCGACCCCCACCGACGAGGAGCACACATGGCACCGCCCCTCTCCAGACGATCCCTTCTCCAAGCCGCGGCGCTGGCGGGGACGACCTCAGCGGTCTCGTTGGCCGCAACGGGCCGGGCTTCGGCGGCTGTTGAGGCGCCGTCGGCAGCCGCCGCCGCTGCCGCCGCTCCGGCCGCCTGGACCGTCCAGCCGTTCGCCCTCGGCGACGTGGCCCTCCGGCCCGGCATCTTCGCCACCAAGCGTCAGCTGATGCTCGACCACGGCCGCGGCTACGACGTGAACCGGCTGCTGCAGGTCTTCCGCGCCAACGCCGGGCTCGCCACGGGCGGCGCGGTCGCCCCGGGCGGCTGGGAGGGGCTGGACGGCGAGGCCAACGGCAACCTGCGCGGTCACTACACCGGCCACTTCCTGAGCATGCTGTCGCAGGCGTACGCGAGCACCGGGGACCAGCTGTACGCCGACAAGATCGCGACCATGGTGGGAGCACTGGACCAGGTGCGCGAGGCGCTGGGCCGCGATCCGCGCATCCTGAGCGTCAGCGGCAGGTTCGGCACCGCCCAGGAGAACGTGCGCGGTTCGTACCAGTACGTCGACCTGCCGTCCGCCGTGCTCGGCGGGGCCTCCGCGATCACCCTGTCGGCCTGGGTGAAGCCCACCCACAACGCCGACTGGACGCGCGTCTTCGACTTCGGCACCAACACGACTCGGTACCTGTACCTGGCGGCGCGCAACGCGGGCGGCGTCCCCCGGTTCGCCATCACCACCGGCGGACCCGGCGGCGAGCAGGGCCTCAACGGCACCGCCGCGCTGCCGCTGAACCGGTGGAGCCACCTGGCGGTGACGATCGGCGGCGGCACCGGCACGCTCTACGTCAACGGCACGGCCGTCGCCACGAACACCTCGATGACCCTCAACCCGGCGGCGCTGGGCACCCTGACGAACAACTGGCTCGGCCGGTCGAACTTCTCCGGCGACCCGGTGTTCGCGGGCGCCTTCGACGAGTTCAACGTCTGGTCGCGCGCCCTGACCGCCGCCGAGATCACGGCGTTGCAGAGCAACCGGGCCTCCGCCACGTCCGCCGGCCGGGGCAACCTGGCGTCGTACGACTTCTCCGAGACCGCGGGCGGCACCTTCGCGGACGCCTCCGGCCGCGGGCTGACCGCCACGCTGCGCCGCACCTGGGGCGGACCGAGCCACCCCGGGTTCCTCGCGGCGTACCCGGAGACCCAGTTCATCGAACTGGAGTCGATGACCAGCGGCGACTACACCAGGGTGTGGGCGCCCTACTACACCGCGCACAAGATCCTCAAGGGCCTGCTGGACGCCCACCTCGCCACCGACGACGCCCGCGCCCTCGACCTCGCGTCCGGCATGTGCGACTGGATGTACTCCCGGCTGTCCAAACTTCCCGACGCCACGCTCCAGCGGATGTGGGGCATCTTCTCCAGCGGCGAGTTCGGCGGCATCGTGGAGACGATCGTCGATCTGCACACGATCACCGGCAAGGCCGAACACCTCGCGCTGGCCAGGCTGTTCGACCTCGACCGGCTCATCGACGCGTGCGCCGCGAACACCGACATCCTGGACGGCCTGCACGCCAACCAGCACATCCCGATCTTCACCGGTTACGTCCGCCTGTACGACGCGACGGGCGAGGCCCGCTACCTCACCGCCGCCAAGAACTTCTGGGGCATGGTCGTCCCCCACCGCATGTACGGCATGGGCGGGACGAGCACGGGCGAGTTCTGGAAGGCCCGCGGGGTCGTCGCCGGCACGATCAGCGACACCAACGCCGAGACATGCTGTGCGCACAACCTGCTCAAGCTGAGCCGCATGCTGTTCTTCCACGACCAGGACCCGAAGTACATGGACTACTACGAGCGGGCCCTCTACAACCAGGTGCTCGGCTCCAAGCAGGACAAGGCCGACGCGGAGAAGCCGCTGACCACCTATTTCATCGGCCTGAAGCCCGGGCATGTGCGCGACTACACGCCCAAGCAGGGCACGACCTGCTGCGAGGGCACCGGCCTGGAGAGCGCCACGAAGTACCAGGACTCGGTGTACTTCAGGAAGGCCGACGGCTCCGCCCTGTACGTGAACCTCTACAGCCCCTCGACCCTCACCTGGTCCGAGAAGGGCGTCACGGTCACACAGACGACGGACTTCCCCAGGGAGCAGGGCTCCACCCTCACCATCGGCGGGGGCAGCGCGTCGTTCGAGCTGAAGCTGCGCGTGCCGTCCTGGGCGGCCGGCGGCTTCAAGGTGACCGTGAACGGGAGTGCGGTGAGCGGGACTCCGAGCGCCGGAAGCTATGTCACCGTGTCCCGCACGTGGCGTGCCGGCGACGCCGTGCGCGTCACCCTGCCGTTCCGGCTCCGCGTCGAGAAGGCCCTCGACGACCCGTCCCTGCAGACCCTCTTCTACGGCCCGATCAACCTGGTCGGCCGCAACTCCGCGACGGACTACCTCCAGTTGGGCCTCTACCGCAACGCCGCCCTCTCCGGCGACCTGCTGCCGTCCCTCACCCCCGTGACCGGCAAGCCGCTCCACTACACCCTGAACGGCACCGAGTTCGCCCCCTTCTTCGAGGGCACCGAGGACCCGACCCACGCCTACTTCCGGCGCTCCGAACCCCGGGTGGTCTTCGGCAACTCGGACTCCGGCGTCGCCAACCCCGCGAAGTCCGACGGCACCACGCTGCTGGACGAGATCTGGGCCGGGGCTCCGTTCGGCGACAAGGACGCGCTGGTCTCGCGCGTGCGGTCCACCGTGACGGCGTGGGTGGCGGCGGGTCTGCTGAGCCAGTCCGACGGCGCGACGGTCGTACGCACGGCCGAGCAGGCGACGTACGTCCCCTGAGCCGCCGACCGGATCCCCGCACCGACGCGCACTCGGCGTCCGGTGCGGGGATCCTGGAGTCAGCGGTCAGGATCCTGACAGGGCGGCGGCACGATGACGATCGACGTAACGGCGGAGCGGGTGATCCCGCTTCCTCCCGAGCAGGTGGCCGAGTACGCCATGGACTGGCGCCACGACTCCGAGTGGACCCAGGGCATCCGTACGGCCGAGCTGACCCGGCAGGCCGACGCGGGCGGGTTCGGGGTCGGTGCCGAGGTCACCAGGACCGCGTACTTCCTCGGCCGGCGCATCGACTACGTGCTGCGGGTGGCGTCGTACGAGTTCCCCCGGCTGCTCGACATGGTGTCCGTGGCCGGTCCGATGCCGATGCACGTCACCTACTCCTTCGACCCGCATCCGGCCGGCACCCTCGCCCGCATCCGTGTCCGGGGCGGCCCCGGCGGCCTCCTGCGGCTGACCGCACCGCTCATGGCCCGCCAGGTCCGCTCGAACATCGGCAAGGACTTGCGCGACCTGGAGCGCAGGCTCACGCATCGCACGGGGTGACCAGCGGCATGAGTCACGCCCGACCCGTCAGGACCGGCGCCGTGGCTTCCCGCGCCGCGCGCCCTTCGCGCCCTTCGCCCCCTTCGTGCCGGCGGTGCCGCCCGCGCCACCGCGGGGACTGCGGCCGGTTCCGGGCTGGTGGCGTGCGCTGCCGCCGGCTTCGGGGCGCTTGCGCTTCGGCTGGTCCTTCGAGGCCGCGGGCTGGGAGGTCGTACGGCCCCGGGTGCTGTTGACCGTGCGGCCGCGGACGACGCCGATGAAGTCCTCGACCTGGTCGGTGGTGGCGTCCTCGGGCCAGGACAGGGCGACGCTGGACTGGGGTGCGTCCACGAGGGTGCGGTAGGTGAGGTCCTTGCGGTGGTGGAGTCGGGCCAGTGACTGGGGCACGACGAGCAGGCCGACGCCCGCCGCGACGAGTTCGACGGCGTCCGCGGTGGTCGCGGGGCGCTCGAAGGCGGGCTGTCCGGGGGGACGTTCCCAGTCGAGGACGTCGTCGAGGGGGTGGAAGACGACCTCGTCGGTCAGGTCCTCGGCGGTCACCTCGTCCACCGCGGCGATCACGTGGTCCTTCGGGACGACGACGACCGTGGTCTCGGTGTAGAGCGGGATCGCGCTGAAGACGGTGCGGTCGACCGGCAGGCGTACGAAGCCGGCGTCGGCGTCGCCCGCGCGCAGCATGTCCGGCGCCTCGGCGACGGTCACCGAGTGGAGGGTGAGCGGGACGTCGGGGAAGCGCTCCTCCCAGATCCGCACCCATTTCGAGGGGGTCACCCCCGGGACGTACGCGAGCCGGAACGAGGGGGATGCTTCCGAGCCTGTCACCGGGCCAGTTTACCGGCCGTGGTCGGCGGTCGTTCATCCGCTCGATACCCTTGACGGCATGACGTCGCACCAAAGCACCCAGTCCATGAAGCCCGCGACCGCGGCGAAGAAGCTGGGTGTGTACCTCGAAGCCACCCCCGCCGAGTTCCGGGAGGGTGTCGTCACGCGCGCGGAGCTGAACGCGCTGCAGGCCGACCCGCCGCAGTGGCTGCGCGACCTGCGACGCGACGGACCGCACCCCCGCCCGGTCGTCGCGCAGAAGCTGGGCGTCTCCATCGCGGGGCTCGCCCGCGGCGGCGTCACCGAGCCGCTCACCACCGAGCAGATCGAGGCGCTGAAGCAGGAGCAGCCCGAGTGGCTGCAGAAGGAACGCGCCACCCAGGCCGAGGTCCGCAAGGAGGCGGCCCGCCTCAAGGAGCGGGACGCGGAGCGGGCGGCGCGGGAGGCCTGACGTCGCCGCCGTCCGGTGAGGCGAGCCGCCCCTGCGGCCCGCCTGCCGCCGGCCGGTTCAGTCGGTCACGAAGCGTTCCGGAATGGCCTCCAGGAAGGACACCGAGGGGATGAAGAACAGGGTTCCGGTCACCGCCTGCGAGTAGTCCAGGATCGGGTCGGGGCCGGAGTCCGGGCCGCCCAGGAACATCTTGCGGAGCATGCTCTCCGGGATCTCGGGCGTACGGGCGTAGGCGATGAAGTACGTGCCGAACTCGCCGTGCCCCGGCCTGCCGAACGGCATGGCGCCGCGCAGTATCTCCAGTTCCTCCCCGTCCGGGCCGGTGGCGGTGTTCACGTCGATGTGGGAGCCGGGCATGTCGAGTTCGATGTTGGTCAGCTTGGAGCGGCCGATCACCTTCTCCTGCGCCTCGACCGCCAGGGCCTCCCAGGCGTCCACGTCGTGCAGGTACTTCTGGACGATCGCGTAGCTGCCGCCGGTGAACGCGGGATCCTCCTCGCCGACGATCGCCGCCTCGGCCGCCGCCTGGCCCACCGGGTTCTCCGTGCCGTCGACGAAGCCGAGGACGTTGCGCGAGTCGAAGTAGGCGAAGGCCTGGACCTCGTCCTGGACGGTGACCGCGTCGCGCAGCCGCTTCATGATCTCGGCGGCGAGGGCGAAGCACAGATCCGTGCGGGCGGCACGGATGTGGAACAGCAGGTCGCCCGGGGTGGCCACGGCGCGGTGCCGGTCCCCTTCCAGCTCCTTGAAGGGACGCAGCTGCTGGGGGCGCGGAGTGCCGAACAGCCGGTCCCACGCCGATGACCCGATGCCGGCGACGCAGCACAGTCCGCCGTCGGGACTCGGGAACCCGACGGCGCGTACGAGTCCCGCGAGCCCGGCGAGCAGCTCGCGCGCCTCGGGCTCGCCGCCGGGTTCGATCGTGACCACCAGGAAGACGGCAACGGGCGCCGGCGGACTGAGCACCGGCTGTGGCTGCGCTCCGGCCCACCGTATGGACGACGACGGCATGGTTCCCCTCCCACCCTCGAACCCCGCCACCTAACGATGCCCGGCCGAACCGCGAACGATACCCGCCGAATTTCCGCACATATGACAAGTGGGATGTGTGAGGAAAGCGCCCTGTTGACACGAGACCCCACTCTCCTACCTGCGGCCGGCTCAGCTGTCGTAGTCCACCGCCAGCGTCTCCGAGACCGGGTACGACTGGCAGGTCAGCACGTACCCCGCGGCAACCTCGGCCGTCTCCAGCGCGAAGTTGCGCCGCATGTCCGCCTTGCCGTCGGTGACCAGCGCCCGGCAGGTGCCGCAGACGCCGCCCTTGCAGGCGAACGGCAGGTCGGGGCGGGTGCGTTGGGCGCCGTCGAGGATGGTGCGCTCCCTCGGCAGGTCGGCCGTGGTGGACCGGCCGTCGAGGGTGATGGTGACCTGGCTGACGGGCCCTTGCGGGCCGCCCTCCGCGTGGTGCACCTCCCGCACGGGCTCGTCGTCGGCGTAGAACAGCTCCTGGTGCACCCGCTCCGCCGGAACCCCGAGGCCCTCCAGCACCCGCTGCGCGTCCCGGACCATGCCGTGCGGGCCGCACAGCCACCAGTGGTCGGCGGTCGTCACGTCGACCAGCGCGTCGACGAGGGTCGCGAGCCGGTCGGCGTCGATGCGGCCGGACAGCACCTCGGCCTCGCGCGGCTCCCGGGACAGCACGTGGGCGAGCTGGAAGCGGGCCGGGTAGAGGTCCTTCAGGTCCGCTAGCTCGTCGGCGAACATCACGGTGTCGGTACGGCGGTTGCCGTAGAAGAGGGTGACCGTCGAGCGGGGGTCGGCGGCAAGGACGGACTCGGCGATGGACACCATGGGCGTGATGCCGGAGCCCGCGGCGATCAGCACATGGTGGCCGGGCGTGCTGAGGTCGGGCGTGAAGGCGCCGGTGGGGGCCATGACCTCGACGGTGTCGCCGGGGCGTACGTCGTTCACCAGCCAGGAGGAGAAGAGCCCGCCGGGCACGACCCGGACGCCGATGCGCGGGCTCGTCCCGACCGGCGAGCAGATCGAGTACGACCGCCGCTCGTCCCGCCCCTCGACCTCGCGCCGCAGCGTCAGCGACTGACCGGGCTCGAAGGCGAACTCCTCGGCCAGCTCCGCCGGGATGTCGAAGCTGACGGCGACCGCGTCCGAGCACAGGGGCTGGATGCCGGCGACGGTCAGGGTGTGGAAGGCCGGACGGCGGCGGGTGCGCGGGCGGGCCGCGGCGGCCGTCTGTGCTTCCCTCAGGCCTTCCATTCAGATCTCCTTTACGTACTCGAACGGCTCGCGGCAGGCGCGGCAACGCCACAGCGCCTTGCAGGACGTGGCGGCGAAGCGGGAGGTCTCCTCGGTGTCCGCGGAGCCGCAGCGCGGGCAGCTCACCGCGTGCCGGGTGGGTGACAGCACCAGCGGGACGGGGCCGCCGCCGCGGGGTGCTGGTCCGGGCGGCGCGATGCCGTGCTCGGCGAGCTTGCGGCGGCCGGCCGGGGTGATCCAGTCGCTGGTCCACGGCGGGTCGAGCACTGTACGGATCTCCACGCGCGGGTACCCCGCGTCACGCAGCCGCGCCGCCACGTCGGCCCGCATCTCGGCCATGGCCGGGCAGCCGGAGTAGGTCGGCGTCAGGCTTGCCACGACCGTCCCGTCCTCGGTCAGCTCGACTCCGCGCAGGACGCCCAGGTCGGCGAGGGTGAGCATGGGCAGCTCGGGGTCCGGCACGTGTTCCGCGAGGTGCCGGGCGCGCCGGGCGTCGAGCAGGGTGGTCACCATGTCGCCTCCGGGTGGGCGCGGGCCACGCCCTGCAACTCGGCCAGCAGCGGGGCGAGATGCTCGGTGTGCTCGCCGTCGCGGCCGCATCCGGGCAGCGGGCGGTACACCGGCATGGGCAGTCCGGCGGCCGTCGTGACCTGCTTCAGCACCGCGGCGACCTCGTCCCGCACGTCGTACGCGGTGAACAGCTCGCCGAGGTAAGGGGCCACTTGTTCCTGGGCCCGGCGCATCCGTCGGTGCGACTCCTCCGTGCCGTCGCCCAGGCGCACCGCCCACTCGGCGGCGTACTGCCGGTGGTAGCTCAGCTCCTTCACGCCCTTGGCGGCGATGGCCGCGAGCACCGGGTCGGGGTGCGACGTCAGCCGCTCGAAGTGTGCGAGGCGCCAGCTGGACAGCACCAGCAGCCGCACGACGCTGAAGGCGAAGTCCCCGTTGGGCAGTTCGGCCAGGCGTACATTGCGGAAGTCGCCGGCGTCCCGGAAGTAGGCGTAGGCGTCCTCGTCGCGACCGGTGCCGTCGACCTGGCCGGCCCGGGAGTACAGCAGGCGGGCCTGGCCGAGGAGGTCGAGGCCGATGTTGGCCAGGGCCACCTCCTCCTCCAACTCGGGGGCGCGGGTGACCCACTCGGCCAGGCGCTGGGCCGAGACCAGGGCGTCGTCGGCCAACGAGACGCACAGGGAGGCCAGTTCGGCGGCGTCGACGCCCTCCGGCACGGTGGTGTCGACGCCGTGCAGCGGGTCCTCGAAGCCGGTGCCGTAGGCCCAGCGGGTGTCGTCCTCGTGTCCCTCGGCGAGGGTCAGGTAGACGTGGTCGTCGCTCATGCCCTCTCCTTCAGATGTGCGGGACGTCGTCGGGGATGTCGTAGAAGGTCGGATGGCGGTAGACCTTGTCGGCGCTGGGCTCGAAGAACGGGTCCTTCTCGTCGCGCGTGGAGGCGGTGATGTGCTCGGAGCGCACGACCCAGATGGACACGCCCTCGTTGCGCCGGGTGTAGAGGTCCCGCGCGTGGGTGAGCGCCATCCGGTCGTCGGCGGCGTGCAGCGAGCCCACGTGGACGTGGTTGAGTCCCCGCTTGCCCCGTACGAACACCTCGTACAGCGGCCAGTCCTGCTTGTCGGGGCTCATGCCACCGCTCCCTTCTCCGCACGGGCAGCCTGCTTGGCCGCGTGGGCGGTGGCCGCCTCCCGCACCCAGGCGCCCTCTTCGTGGGCGCTTCTGCGCCGTTCCATCCGCTGGGCGTTGCACGGCCCGTCGCCCTTGATGACCCGCATCAACTCGTCCCAGTCCGGGGTGCCGAAGTCGTGGTGACCGCGCTCGGCGTTCCAGCGCAGCTCCGGGTCGGGCAGGGTGACACCAAGCTTCTCGGCCTGCGGGACGGTCATGTCGACGAAGCGCTGGCGCAACTCGTCGTTGCTGTGCCGCTTGATCTTCCAGGCCATGGACTGCGCCGAGTTGGGCGAGGCGTCGTCGGGCGGGCCGAACATCATCAGCGACGGCCACCACCAGCGGTCGACGGCGTCCTGCACCATCTCGCGCTGGGCGTCGGTGCCGCGCATCATCGTCATCAGCAGCTCGTAACCCTGCCGCTGGTGGAACGACTCCTCCTTGCAGATCCGCACCATCGCGCGCGCGTAGGGCCCGTACGAGCTGCGGCACAGCGGCACCTGGTTGCAGATCGCGGCGCCGTCCACGAACCAGCCGATCACTCCGACGTCGGCGAAGTTCACGGTCGGGTAGTTGAAGATCGACGAGTACTTCTGGCGGCCCTCGATCAGCCGGTCGGTCAGCTCGGCACGGTCGGTGCCCAGCGTCTCCGCCGCCGAGTACAGGTACAGCCCGTGTCCGGCCTCGTCCTGGACCTTGGCGAAGAGGATCGCCTTGCGGCGCAGGGACGGCGCCCTGGTGATCCACTCCCCCTCGGGCTGCATGCCGATGATCTCCGAGTGGGCGTGCTGCGCGATCTGGCGCACGAGCGTCCTGCGGTAGCCGTCCGGCATCCAGTCACGCGGCTCGATGCGCTGGTCGCGCGAGATCGTCGCCTCGAAGTGCTCCTGTAGCTGCTCCGTCACCGATAACCAGCTCCCCAACCGACCATTCGTTCGGTACCAGTGTGGCGCGTTTTCCGGTGTCGAGCAAGACCCGGCACTCAAGCCGGAGCCGCCCTGGACACCTCGGGGTATCCAGGGCGGCTCTGCCGAGACCCGTCCTCATCTCACACGTTGGGCACCCTCAGCTTGTCCCAGCTGACCTTGCCGGGGATGCCGTCCGCGTCCTTGCCCCGGAAGCCGAGCTTCTGCTGCCAGGCGGCGTAGGAGCGGCGGTCGGCCTCGGTCCACTCGGGGCTCGGGCCCTCCTCGTAGCGGCCGCACCCCTCGGCGACCAGGCGGCGGCCCATGGCGGTGATGATCGGCGACCTCTGGCCGACGTGGAAGAAGCCGCTGCCGGGGAACGGCTCGAGTTTCGGCTTGGGCGCGGGCTTCGGGTCGGGGTCGGGCTTGCCGCCACCGCCGCCCTTGAGCCTCGCCGCGATGCGCTTGCGCATCCCGTCCATCGTGAAGCCGCGCGGGTCCGTCTTGCCCGGCTGCCACTCCTTGTGGCCGATGACCGAGCGCTCGCTCCAGCCGTGGTGGCGGCAGATCGCGGCGGAGACCTTCTCGATGGCCTCCTTCTGCGCCTCGGGCCAGGGATCCTTGCCGTCGCCGAGGTTGATGCACTCGAAGCCGTAGAAGTGCGCGTTGCCGTCGGTGTCCCGCTCGTTGTCGGGCGGCAGCTTGGACTCGTTGATCACAGCGCGCAGCACGTCGCTGTCGCCGAGGCCGGCGTGGTTTGCCCGGCCGTTGCCGACCAGGTGGATCTCGCCCTTCTTGTCGATCACGCCGTGGCACAGCGGGCCGGGCAGGCCGGAGTAGCCGTTGTAGCAGATGTTCACCGAGTGCTCGGTGCCCTTGGTGACGGTGTGGTGGATCATCACGCCGTTCACCGGACCCCAGGGGCCCTTGCTGTTGCGGTTGTGGGTGCGCCAGCTGCGGACCTCGTGGACCGTCAGGCCCTCCGCGCGCAGTATCTCCACCATCTTGGACGCGCTCAGGGGCTTGGCCATCACTCGTCTCCTTCCGCCGCGGCCTCCGCTTCCGCCGTGGTCTGCGACCTCCCTCGGGACGGGTCCTCCGCCAACTGCTCCTCACGGCGCGCCTGTTCCTCCGCCGCGAGGGTCGCCTCGTCGGCGGCCGGGATGCTGCTGGCCAGCGGGTTGAAGGCGAGGCGCAGGTCGACGCTGCCGCCCTCGCCCTTGACCAGGGCCAGCGGCGCGAAGCCGCGGACGATGCCGGAGGGGCCCTGGAGCAGCGGGCGCCGGGCGGCGTCCGTGGGCCACTCGACGCTGCCGGTGGCGGTGCGGGCCGGGATGATCCAGTGGTCGCCCGTCGTGTAGGTGGCGCCCTTGGCGAAGTACACCTCCACGCCGTCCTCCAGCGGCAGCCACTCCCCCTCCGCGACCGGCACCGCTCCGCCCTTCAGGGCAGTGGTACGGCCCTTGCGCCGGGGCCCCTCGTGGTGGTCCCAGCGGCGCAGAAAAGGATTGAGGTGGGGCAGCCGCCCGACGGCCGGGTCGGGCTCGGCGGACAGGCGGACCCGGCGGCCCGGCAGGTCCAGTTCCTCGACCCGGAGCAGGGGCAGCGGCTCCAGGCGGGAGGCGTACGCGGTGTCGACGAGCTCGACGTGGTCGCCGACGTCCAGGTCCAGCTTGTCGTCGTGCCCCAGGGAGGCCAACCGCACCCAGGTGCCGTCGAGTTCGTCGACGGGGAAGACCACCGAGCCGTTCTCACGGGACCACTTGAAGGTGGCGTCCTTGGCCTCGCCACCGGCGTGCACCTCGACGCGGTACAGCTGGTTCTCCTGGCCCCGGTAGCGGGCGTCCGGCTTGACCAGGCAGGGGTCCTCGTCGGCGTGGTCGGGCCGCTCGCTGCGGGCGGCGAGCCGCGCGGTGGGCGTGGCCTGCTTCTTCGCCCACTTGTCGAAGGCGGCCCGGACGACCTCCTTGGACGGGTTGCCGTCCTCGATCTCCAGCGCGGCGAGCGACAGCGGCAGCACCTGCCACACGACCTTCACCCGGGCGGCGGTGTCCGGCATCGCCGCGCCGAGCGCGACCTCGCGCAGCGCCGGGTCCTCGGCGGCGGAGACGGCGCGCTCCCACACCTTCAGGTAGACCACGAACGGCGACTGGGCCGGCGAGGGCAGCCGGTCGCCGGGCTTCTCCGGGTCGCGGAACCCGTCCGGCTGGTCCCAGTAGGTCCAGTACGCGGGCGGGGCGGTCGTGTCCTGCTCCGCGGAGTCCTCGGCGTCCTCGTCCGGGACCGGCACGCCGGGCGCCGGGCGGGTCGCGTCGCACAGGATGCCGTCGACGTAGTAGCGGCCGCCGTGGATGAAGAGCGTGTCGATCTCGTGCCTGCCGCCCACGTACTCGATCCGGAAGCCCGCGGCGTCACGCGGCCCGCCGTGCCGGCCGATCAGATCGGCGGCGAGGGTGCGGGCCTGGTGGAGCTGGATCGCGGTCTGCTCGTTGATGTCGGCGTCGAGCTGGACGCGGCCCTGCTGGGCGATCACCGCCGAGTAGCGCCGCTGCGGGCGGAACGTGAGGCGGGAGAGGTCAGCGTGCATGAAGGGGGTCCCCCTGGTTCAGGAAAGTGCGGGTTCGCAAAGTCGGATGGGTGCGGCTCACGTCACGAAGAAGATCCCGGCGTCCGTGCCCGCCGGGGTGTACTCCGCGAGCCGTGCCCTGAGGCCGTCCTCGCGCTGCGGCCGGTACAGGTCGTGGAAGGCGCCCATCTCGCCGCCGTCGTCCGAGCCGCGCCGGATCTCCTGTGCGCACCGGTCGGCGAGCAGCCCGTACCAGGGCGTCCCGTAGCGCTCGGAGGTGAACAACGGCCGTACACGACCGGCCTGTTCGGGCCCGGCCAGGTCGGGCTGGCAGTGGTACCGGCGCGGGGTGCGCGAGCCGGGCGGCACATACGAGTACCGCAGGCAGCCGATACCGCGCCGGGCCACGTGGAGCCGGCCGGTGAGGATCGAGTTCTCGGCGATCTTCACGGCGTGGGTGAAGATCTCGCCGATCACCGTGGTGCGGTGCAGGTGCAGCACGGCGTGGGCGTGCCGGCAGTCCGGCGCGGACAGGGCCTCGCGGCCCGGGCCGGTGGCGTCGAGGATGCTGTCGCGGAGGTGGATGTCGAGGGGTTCCTCGCTCACCTCGTCGCCGATGACCTCGATGGTGCCGAGGATGCTGTGCTCGATCTGGAGGCACGCGGTGGTGCGTTCCAGGACGATGCTGGGCTCCTCCGGCGAGTGCGGATCGCACTCGGGCTCCAGCGACCAGCCGGGCACCAGCGTGCAGTGCCGTACGACGACCGCGCCCATGGGGCCGGTGACGTTGATGCCGCGTCCGGCGACCAGCAGGCCGTCGAGGACGATGCGCGGGCGCTCGTGCGGGGCGCAGTCCTCGGACACCGCACGGATGTTGAGGGCGTCGGGGCGGTTGCTGTACCAGTCGAGGAGCCGTATCACCGGGCGGGTGCCCTCGGCGGCCCGGACCTCCAGCCGGTCGCCGGGATCGAGGTCGAAGTCCAGCTGCTCCTGGTAGGCGCCGCTGTGCGTGATCTCGATGATGCCGTCGGGACCGGTCCGCTCGGCGCGGCGGTCGTGCTGCCAGGCCCGGTAGGCGTCCATGATCTGGCGGTACGGCTGCCCGGGCCCGACGCGGTAGACCTCGGCGTCGGGACGGGGCTCGCGGTCGAGGCGGTCGTATTCGCCGCCGCCCATGTCGGCGGCGGACGCGTAGTGGTAGTCCACCCACACGCCCTGCCGGGGCGCCGACCGCGACCCGAACGCGATCCTCCCGAGCTCCGGGTCGACAGCCACCTGTCCGCGCCCCGGGCGGTAGCGCCAGTCGGACAGGTCGGCGACCACGATGTCCGACGGCGGCACCGGCTGGTCCTCGCCGTCGCGCCGGATGACGAGGCTCTTGCCCGGGCCGTAGTAGTCGGCGAGCCGGTCGTGGAGCTGGCGGCGGGTGATGAACGCCGGGACGTTGTCGATGGTCGCGATGTGCGTGGGCGACGGCTCCGGGAACGGCTTGGTGACCAGCGGGGTGTCGTTGCCCAGGATCGAGAAGGTGTAGAGGTTGCGGGCGCGGTCGATGCAGTACGCCGGGGATTGGGTGAGCGGGTGCGCCTTCAGCCGCCAGACGAACAGGGCGACCCCGGCCGGAGTCGAACCGCCCTGCCGGTAGCGGGAGTCGGCGCGGCGGACGTCGACCGTGCGGGCCGTCGCGCCGAAGGGGCCGCCCGCGAGGTCGAGGGCGGAGTTGTCGCGCAGGTCGACGAGACGGCCGCGCTCGCCGCGGTGGACGCCCGTGTCGCCGTACAGCTTCACCGGCTGGGTGTGGGAGACCTGCCGGGACAGCTCGACGGCGCGGGCGGGCCAGCCGGCGACGCGCTCGGAGAGTTCCTCCAGGAGGTGGAGGGTGCCCTTGCGGCGGCGGCCCGCGACCGTCGCGGCCACGTCGGCACGCGGGGCGACGGCCTCGGCGAGGGCGGCGCGGCCTCCCTCGTGCAGGCCGGTCGTGAGGACCCGCTCGTAGCCGGGCAGGGTGCGGTAGCCGACCAGGTCGCCGAGGTACGGCAGCACCCAGGGCGCGGCCGTCTCCACGAACAGGTCCTCGTATCCCTGCTGGACGCCGTCGCGGACCCGGTCGAGCTGCTCCGCGATCACCGCCAGCAGCGCGCGCAGCGGCTCGCCCTCCTCGGCGTCACGCAGCAGGTGCCAGCGCGGCAGCAGGGCGGCGAGCCCGTCGGGTTCCCTGGACGTGGTCGCCGGGGTGGTGGTCTCCAACTGGACGTCCGGGGACATCACTTGACCTCCGTCAGAATCAGGGTGTCCGCGGCCTTCGGCGACAGCATCGCGAGCTGGGCCGGGCGGATACCGCGGAAGACGAACACCGAACGGCCCTTCGCCAGGCGCCGGGTGTCGGTGATGTCGGGGTTGAGGCGCAGCAGTTCGGCGAGCGGGACGCCGTACTTGGCGCAGATCTCCGACAGTGTCTCGCCGTTCGCGGCACGGACGGTGTGGATCTTCTCGTCGTACGCCGCCGGGTATGCCGGAACCGACGCCTTGGGCGGGCCGGGGTCGGTGAGGATCGCGGTGAGTTCCTCGGGCGTGGCGGAGGCGGGGACGCCGGTGAAGACGTCCACGTCGATGTAGTCGACGCCGGGCACGGTGTGGGCCGTGGCGAGGACGTCGGAGAGGCGGGCCGGGCGGCCCAACTCGCGGCCCTCGTAGCCGAGTCGGCGCAGCAGTGCCTGGCGCAGGCGCGGCTCGACGACCTCCCAGGCGTGGTCGGGGGCGACCTTCACCTTGGCGGCGACGAGCAGCAGCACCAGCTCGCGCACGTCCACCCGGACCGGGAGGTTCATGTCCCCGTACTCGGTGAGTGCGCCACGCAGCGCGCGCAGGGTGTCCGAGTCGCCGTCGATCGGCACGTCGTCGGTGCCCGCGACCGTCACGTGCAGCACGCGGCGCCGACCGTCGAAGAGTTCGCGCGCGGCGGCCCGGCCGATGCCGGCCCGGGAGCGGGCGAAGTCCTCGTAGTCGGACTCGGACACGAGGCGGTCCAGCGCCGACACGGCGAGCGGGATCGTACGGCGGGTCAGGCCGGGGCCGTCCGCGTCCGCGCCGCCCTTCGCCGGGCGCGGGTTGGTCACCTGGGTGACGCCGAGCGGGCGGGTGAGCGGCTGGGTGACGCGGTCGGCGGCGACGTTGGCGGCCTTGCCGGTGCCGAAGCGGTAGCGGGCGCGGATGTTCTCGTGGCCGCTCGGCAGCCGGGCGCCGTTGACGCCGTCGCCGAAGGTCACCGTCGTACGGCCGTCGGAGGCGGAGCCGGTGATGTAGACCCGCTCGCCCGGGCCGCGTCCGGCGAGACTGTCGACCTCGTGCCAGAGGACGCCGTCGACCCTGATCTCCAGCACCGGGGTGACGCCGAGCGGGTTGTCGTCGGCGAGCCAGGTCAGCGGGGACTGCCACAGCGCGAACGTCTGGTTCACGCGGTCCGAGTCACCGCTGCCGATGGCCTCCTCGCGGCTCTCGCCGTGGGTGGCCTCGACCACGTTGCCGAGGATCTTCACCGTCTCGCGGCGGTAGCGGTGGGCGAGGTCGGCGGTCAGGGTCAGGCGGGTGTGGACGGGGTCGCCGGGCAGGTGCGGATCGCGGGCCGGGTCCGCGGCGGCGATGGTGACGACCTCCGTCGCCCGCACACCCGCGGTCCCCGGGATGTCGCTTCGCTCGCCGCTCACGATGAGCATCCGTCCGGGCCGCAACCCGTCGTACAGCTCGGCCAGTTCGATCTCGTTGCCGTGGACGTCCTCGCCGAGCGGTTCGTCGGCCAGGCGCAGCGGTTCGCCCGCCGCGTGGACGATGGTGTCGCGGATGTGCGAGAGCAGGACGTCGAACTCGTCCAGCCACGGGTCGGCGAGGGTGAGTTCGGTGCCGCGACCGGTGATGCCGTAGTTGGTGTACGCCGCCGTACGCGCCGCCACGACCTGGGTGGTGACGGACGCGAGCTTTTCGTCGCCGGGCACGCCGCCCTGGGCGCCCTTGGCGGGGCGCTGGATCGCGACCCAGCTGCCGACCGTGATGCCCGTGTGCACCGAGTCGAGCTGGAGCACCCGGCGGTTGAGCGGCTCGGGCTTGCTGGCGATCACGACCTCGACGTTCGGTTCGGTCGTGCCCACGGTGTACTTGAGGCTGACCTCGTACTCGCCGTGCGTGAACTGCTCGCTCGTGTTCGGCCGCAGCGCGATCTGCTCGGACGTGCCGTTGTGGACGCCGACGTGGATCAGGCCCTCGTCGTCGGGCCGGGACACGAAGAGCGTGCGCTCGGGCAGGCCGGAGTGGAAGCGGGCCGTGACGCCGGGCTCCTGGGAGTCGGTGGGGCGGCGGTTGAGCCAGCTCAGGTCGCGGTCCTGGCCGGAGCGGACGGAGAGCTCGACCTGACCCGTACCGAGCGGGAAGGTCACCGGCTGGACGACCGGCAGGTTCTCGGCGCGCTGGTCGGAGCTGCTGCCCTCGACGTACTGGAACTCGGCCCGGACCGGCGTCCTGCCCGACGTGTCGTACACGACCCGCATGCTCGCCAGTACGGCACCCGTGAGCGGCCAGTCGGCGGTGCGGATGACGCGCCCGCGGTCGTCCTGGACGGGCTTGAGCGGGGCCGTGGCACCGAAGGGCGCGGCGGTGACCCGCATGGCGAGCAGGTCGCGCAGGAGCTGCGGGGCACCGGGAGCGGCGGCCGCCGTGCGCCAGGCCGGGTAGAGGCTGCCGAGAGCGGGGTTGAGGGCGGAGAGCAGACGCGCGGTGTCGCTGCCCGGGCGCCGGGTGCCGGCGCCGCTGTGCGGGGCGGGGGTCGCCGCACGCAGGGCGGGCAGGACGGCCCCCAGGGTCTGGAGGGCGGCCGCGCGGGGGTCGACGCTCTCGGTGCCCTTGGCCGACCGCAGGGCGGGCTCGTCCTCGGCGTCCTGGGCGGGCGCCAACTCCAGTGCGCGCTCGGCGAGTTCGGCGAGCACCGCCTCCAGTCGCTCGAACCACGCCGCCACATCCGGGTACGGCTCGGCCAGTACCTGCGCCTCGCCGAGCCGCGCCACGGGCTCCGCCAGCCGGGCCGCGAGCCGCTCGGGCGTCCGGATGCCGTCCAGGTCGCCCCGCAACGGCTCCAGGACCTGGTCCTCGAAGTCCTCGATCAGCCGGCTGACCGGCCGCGGGTTGGGCACCTCGGGCGTGGGCGGCTCGTCGCCCGGCTCGCCCGGGGCCGCCGGGGCGGCGGTCCAGCGCCGCACCTCGTCGACGAGCTCCTTCAGCGTCGGCGGGGCCGACTTCGGCAGGGAGATCGCCGTGATCCCGTCCTCCCGGTCGACACGCGCCTTCGCCACGGGCAGCAGAGTGCGCGCGCCGCCCGCCTTCTCACCGAAGACGAAGAGCAACTGGTCGCCGGTCTGAAGGGAGTTCGCCGTGCCTTCGACGAAGATCTCCGAGCGGCGCTCCAGGTCCTCGGGGGTGACGAGGGAGGGACGCCGCCGGCGTACCTTCAGCTCGTTCCAGTCCCAGCGGGCCGTCAGGTCACGGCTGGTCTCGAAGGTGAGCGACTGCTCGTCGGCCGAGGCGGGCACGCTGTGGCTGCGCGCTCCGCGCGGGATGAGAACCGGCAGCGCCTCGGCGCGCGGGTCGCGTTCCAGGGTGTACGCCAGGTGCGTGGCGGCGGCGACGCCGGGGCGCGGGCGGTGGCCGACGAGGCGGCCGAGCAGGACCAGGGAGCGGTGCTCGTTGGCCGTGCGGATGTAGGCCTCGTCGGCGATGCGCTCGGAGTGGAAGGTGAGCAGGTCGCCGAGGACGGCGGTGGCATCCAGCAGGCCGATCGCCGGGTCGTCCGGGGTGCGCACGGTCAAGCCGTTGAGAGCCGGGTACGCCGGCGAGGCGAGCCGGTCCAGCAGGGCGGCCCGGAAGGAGCCGTACTCGCCGACGCGGTAGTCGAGGGCGGTGCGGCCGGGCGGATTGTGCACGGGGGCGGGGGCGAGCCGCTCGTCGTGGCCGCCGCGGCAGGCGCCGCCGCAGGCGCACTCGTCGATGATCGAGTCTGTCGTCATCGGGCACCTCCCAGCGAAATCGCCAGTCGGCCGTTCTCCGGCCGGTCCGGGTCGTTGTCACAGGTGGCGATCTCCAGCGGGCCGAGCCGCAGCACGCCGTCCTCCCTCTCTCCTCGGTCCGGCTCGAACAGCCTCCGCAGCCGGGTGACCTGGACGCTCTCCACGCCGGGCACGGCGGCCGCGACGGCGACCAGACGGCTCAGCCGCACCGGTTCGCCGAAGGTCAGCGCGTCCGGGTGGAAGAAGCCCCGCACACCGTCGCGGAGCACCCCGCCGCCGAGCACGCGGTACAGCTCGGCCAGGATCTGCCCGTGCTGGTGGCCCGGCTTGGCGCACACGGTCAGCTCGATGTCCAGCGGGACGAGCCGCGCGGCGCCGACGACGAGGTCGTGGCCGATGCGCCGGTACGGCTCCAGTGCCTGGGAGACCGACGTCAGCAGCTCGGCCGACGGGGCGCCGGTCCCGTGGGCGTCGATCGCGATGTGCGCCTCCTGGACGCTGCCGGTCCAGCGCAGCTCCGCCGCCGCCCGCTGGACGCCGGGCAGCGCGCCGGCGAGGGCCGCGTAGTCCTCGGCGGTGACCGCGCGCAGCCGGGTGCGGCGCAGGTCGAGCGGCGCCAACTGGCGCACCTGCTCGACGGGTTCGGGCTCGATGCCGCCGGTCGCGGGCAGCGGATTGCGGACCACGGCGGCGGGCGGCGGGTCGCAGTCGGACTGGACGACGAGGTGGTTGATGGCCTCCGCGCCGACGTTGCCGGCGGTGCCGCCGCCCAGCCGGTAGTGCAGGGCGAGCCGGGACCCGGGCGTCGGCTTCGCCCCGTGCCGCCCGTCGCCGAAGCGCAGGGCGAGCCGGCCGTCGTCCTCCAGTTCGCCGACGAAGTGCCGGTCGCGGGGGCCGCTGCCGAGCAGGTCGCGGCGCGGTTCCCAGGTCTCGTCGTCGCCCGTGTGGAGGCGTACGGCGGGCAGCGCGCGGCGCGGGTCCTGGTCGAGGGCGGCGGTCGCGGAACCGCGCAGCACCGGCTCCTCGGGGTGCAGCCCGGCCGCGTACGCCGGGCCCCAGCTGTGGGCGATCTCCCAGGCGATGTGCCCGTCCAGGACCGTCCCGGCACGGGCGCGCGAGGTCAGGACCTCGATCCGGCGCACCTTGGCGTCGAGCAACTGGTCGCTGCGGTGCAGGAGTTCACGCAGGGCGCGGACGGGGTGGCGGCGCAGCTCGATCCGCTCCAGGATCCTCAGGCCGTAGATCACCGCGAGTTCGGCGATCTCGGCGTCGGAGAGTCCGTCCCGGTCGCGGGCGCTGCGCCACAGCTCGACGAGCCGCTGCCGTACGCGCCCAGGGATCGCCGCGATCCGCTCGGCCTGTCCGGCTGCGACGGTGCCGGGGTCGGGGAACGGCACCGCCTGTGTCACGGGCGCGCGGCCGAGGACGGGACGGAAGCGGGGCTGGATGCCCGGGTAGACGGACTGGGCGAGCAGCGTGCGCAGCGCGGCGGCCTGGGCGTACGCCGTGCCGGGCACGACACGCTCGTGACGCTGGCCGGCGCGCTCCAGGCCGATTCCGGCCCGGTTGGTCGCTCCCTCGCCAACCACCTGGAACAGCTCATGGACATCGTTGGCGGTCAGGGCGTCACCCGATTCCGTCTTGTCCGTGAGGGAGTTGACGAGCCGGGCGGGGGCGTTGCCCTCGTCGCGGTCGTGGCAGCCGAAGGCGGGTGGGTCGCAGGGGGCGACCTCGGCGGGTACCTGCGGGACGGTGAAGGTCTCGGGCAGCCCGTGCAGGGTACGGCCGTGGTCGACGAGGACGACGTTGCCGCGGGCGAGGGTCACGTCCTCGACGGGCAGGCAGTCGCGGCCGCCGCGCGTGGTGAGGCAGAGCGGAAAGCGCAGGGCGTCCCCGGCGGCCCAGGTGACCTCCAGGACCGGCTGGTCCTCGATACGGTCCACGGCGGGATTGACGGAGGTCAGCCGCACGGCCTGGCGATGGCTCGGGTCGGCGTCGCCGGGAGTTCCGGTGCGCGGGCCCCTGACTTCCTCCAGGATCAGCAAGTCGCCCGGCCGCAGGTCGAGTCGGCGCTCCCGGCAGGTCTCCGGGTCGACCCACTCGTCGCGCAGGGTGGCGCAGGTGGCGCCCTTCGGCAGGGTGCAGACCTCGCCGCCCCACGTCCACAGCCGGATCGCGTTGTGCGCGACGCGCAGCTCCAGCGGGTCGGCGGTGACGACCGGTTCGAAGACCTCCACCGAGCCGCGCTCGTCGAGGTCGCCGAGGTCGGCCTCGTCGACGACCGTGCCGGGTTCGGGCCGGTCGTGCGGGTCGAGGGTGCGGACGTCGACGGAGGCGAAGCGGAAGGTGCCCGGCGCGAGCGTGTGGTCTCCCGCGGTCTCGACGGCGACGTACGCGCGCGCCGCGCAGCCGTCGTGCATCGCGTAGTCGATGAGCCGGACGTGCCGCCGTACCGAAACGCGACGCCGAGCGGTGTCGAGGTAGGCCTCGGTGGCGACAGCGTCCTGCTGGTAGCTGATCTGGTCGCCGGTGTGGGCGAGCAGCTCGACGAGGGTCATGCCCAGGTCGGCGGGGTTGCGCTCGACCCAGTCGGGGGTGGTGAGCGCGAGCCGGTCGAGGAGCAGCTTGCGGATGGTGTCGTAGTCGCGGGCCGTGTAGTCGATGACGGGCGCGGACGGGAAGTCCTGGGCGGACTGCTCGTCTTCCTTGCAGTCGAAGGGAGTCGGGCAGTCGGGCCGGAAGGCGAAGGTCGCGCTGTGGTAGCGCTGGTCGAAGCCGCGGAAGGGCTCGGTGCCCGGGCGGCCGTACGGGTCGGTCTCGACGAGGGAGAGCCGGTAGCGGGAGGTGTCGCCGGCCTTGTCGAGGGTGACGTAGAGCCGGTCGTCGAGCTCGGGGTCCTCCTCGCGCTCCACGCTGACGTCCAGGGCCGTGATGCCGGTGATGCGGCGGCCGCCGTCGATGCGGACGTTCTCCGGGACGAGGCCGTGCGGGGCCTTGCCGAGGAAGGCGACGGTGAGCAGCAGGCCGTCGTCGCTGACCTCGACGGAGTCGACTCCGTTGAGCTGGGCGGCGCGGACCTTGGCCCGGCGGGAGATGGTGGTCGTACCGGTCATGCCGTGGCCCTCCCTTCGAAGACGTCGTCGCGCCGGGCGCCGTCGGCACGTATGACGTACGACAGGTACACGCGAACGACGTTGTCCTCGCTGACCACGTCGAGGGCCTCCACATCGATGAGGTCGCCGAGCCAGCGCTGGAGCGAGGCCTGGACGGAGAGTTCGAGGGTGCTGATGAGTTCCGGGCTGGCCGGGGCGAAGACCAGGTCGAGGAGCCCGCAGCCGAAGTCGGGGCGCATGACGCGCTCGCCGGGGCTGGTGAACAGCAGCTGCTCGATGAGGTCATGGACGTGTTCGCCGTGGGTGGCGTGCGCGGTGCGGCCCCGGCGGTCGGCGCGGAAGGGGAAGGCGATGTCGCTGCGGGGCCGTTGGCTGGTGCGGCGGCTCATCGGACGGTGACCTTTCGCTGCGCGGCCTGGACGACGGGCGGCCCCTGCGGCACGAACGCCGCGGTGAAGCACTCGGCCGCCGAGGTGTCGAGCAGCACGGGCGCGCCGTCGACCGTGATGCCGGTGCCGTCGGCGGTCCAGCGGACCGTCACGCACGGCGTGGGCACGCCGTCGACGGTGTGCGGGCAGCCGGTGACGACGTAACTGTGGGCGGCCGTGGCGACGGCCGCGCCGCCGGCTCGTACACCGCCGGAGGGTGTGCCGGCGGCGGTGACGCGGCCGCCGTGCGGGCAGCCGATCACGGCGTCGGCGTCGAGCAGACTCCCGGGCATGTTCTTGGGTCCCCCGTCTTCCTTATCGCTTCGAGAGCACGGTCAACTGGCCCTCGTTGATGGTCACTTCACGGCCGCGCAGAATGACCTCGGCCCCCGCGCCGGTCGCGATGACCACCGCCTCCTTGGTGATGCGGATGTACGCGCCGCCCTGCGCCTGGAGGAGGATCCCCTGCTCGGCGCCGGGCGTGTCGTTCATGACGATCTTGTGCGCCTCGGGCGTCTGCACGACCACGGGCTTGCTCGGCGCATTGGCCTGCAGCTCACGCCGCGCGTCGGGCGGCAGTTCGTCGGCGGCGCCGTACCAGCACCCGGTCCACACGGGGAAGCTGGGATCCCCCTGCTCGAACTCCACCCACACGCCCGCCCCCGGCGGCGGGACCACGAACTGCCCGGACTCGGGCCCGGTGAACGGCAGGCAGGGCAGCGCCCAGGTGGACGGCTCGTCGCCGAGCACGTCCGGGACCTCGACGGTGATACGGCCGATGCGCAGCGGGTCGTCGTTGCTGACGACCCGGCCGCGGAACTTGCCGAGGTAGCGATTGCTGGGTGCCGCCATGTGGAGGTGCTCCTGGTCGATGGGACTGGTCGTGGGCGTGTGCGGTGCGGGTTACGGCCGGACGTAGTCGCCGCGGGCTTCGAGTCCCTCCCTGGAGAGGGTGAAGTTCTGCTGGTACGAGCCCGGACGCAGGTTGTGCGTGACGGACTTGACGAAGTAGTCGCCGTCGTACGCCCGTCCCGAGCCGCGAACGCCGACGAGCTGGCGCGGCTGGAGGATGTAGCCGTGCCGGATGACGTCGAGCGAGCCGGACCCGGAGACGACGTCGGCCGACACCGCCGCGCGGGCGAGGAGTTCGGCCTCGGCCTGCTCGCGTTGCTGCTTGGCCGTGCCGGCGAGCGTCCTGCGCTTGAGGGCCGGGGTGGGCCGCTTGCCGAGGGGCGGGCGCAGGGGGCTGATGGACGGCTGCGGGAGCAGCGCGGACTGCCGGGTCTCCGGGTTCTGCCAGCGGGCCTGCGGCTCTTCGCGCGCGGTGCCGTCGTAGGCGAAGGTCAGCTGGTCGACGGTCGAGTTGGCGTCCATGTTGACGTTGAGGGCGTGCTGGCGGATGCCGAGGCGGACCTCCGGTCCCCAACGGGCGGAGGACTGTCCCGGGTTGGGGCCGGGCTCCAAGTAGAAGGTGTATCCGTTCGCCCGGGCGAGCTCGGTGACGTACTGCAGGTCGGTCTGCGTCTGGTAGTGCACGCGCAGGTCCTGGTGCGGGGGCTGGGCGACCTTCTCGGTGTAGACGTCGGGCCGGATGCCGTAGTCGGAGTACCGGCGCAGGATGGCGAGCACCCGCTCGGAGGGCGGGAGGTTCGGGTACCGGGCGGTGCGCTCCTCGAGGTCCATGAGGAGGGTGAGGTCCTCGCCGGTGACGGTGAGGGTGGAGTGACCGGGCTGGTTGCTGGCGCCGACCTCGTGCCGGACGATCAGCCCGTCGAAGAGCACCTCGGAGGTGCCCCGGACGGTCACGGTCACGATGAGCCGGGTCTTGGGGTCGAAGAACCCCTCGGGCAGCAGCCGCCTGCTGATGATCCCGTTCTTGGTCAGGTCGAAGGCGAGCTGGAAGCCGCTGCGCTCCCCCGCGGTCGCGGTGATCTGGGCGGACAGCAGGGCCTCGGTCACCTCGGCCGGGACGGGCCGGGCGAGCTTGGGCCCCATGTGGAGCGCGATGTGGACGGGGCCCTGCCCCACGGGCAGATCAAACACGCCGGTCTCCCCTGCCGCCGGGGAACCCGCCGGCGAGCGGGATGTCGATGACGCGCCCGGCCTCGTCGGTCAACTCGCGTGGGTCGAGGACGGGGTTGGCGTCGGCGATCTGCCACCACTGGGAGGGGTCGCCGAAGTAGCGCTGGGCGAGGAGGTCGGGGCGCTCGCCGGCGCCGACGGTGTGGGGCTGGGTGTCGTCGGCGTCCGGGGTCTGGTCGAGCGGGGGCAGCAAGCGGCGCTTGGTGTAGCGGACTTCGGTGCCGTCGGGGCGGCGGTGGATGCCGATCTCGGCGTCGTGGTAGCGGCTGGTGCGGGGGTAGGGGTGGGCGCCCGGTATGGCGTCGAGGGCGTTCTCGTAGGGCTCGATGTCGGCCATGGTGTGCTGGTCAGCCCCTTCCGATCACGGCGCTGGTTGCGGTTCCGCCTATGCCTCCGCCGAGCCCGAGCGAGCCGAGGCTGCCGCCGCGCGCGGCCGCGGCGAGCCGCTCCTTCTGCGCGAGGTGCGCCATGTAGAGGTCCGCGCCGCGGTGGCCGGCGGGCAGGTCGCTGACGGTGAGGATCTTCATGCCGATGCTGAGGGAGGCCCGGATCGGATTCAGATTCACGTCGAAGGCGGACTCGTTGACGGAGAGTTCGGTGAGCCGCACGGGCATGACCCGCTTGCTTCCCCACGTGAACAGCGTCAGCGGCATCTCGATCGGGCTGATCTCGATGGCGCCCTTCTGCGACAGCTTGCTCGCCGCGCGCAGCTGGGCGACCGTCGGCTGCACCAGCATCTCGAGCGTCGCGAGCTGCGGGTGGATGCCATCGGGCGCGGCGACCTCGAACTGGTCGGTCGCGTCGATCTCGGCGGTGAACTTCCAGGTCTCCTGGGCCGGTCCCTTGAGCCGAAGGGCCTCGTTGCGGTCCCCGCTGCCGGTGCCCCCACCTCCGGCGTCGCCGCCGTCGCCGGCGGACTGGGGGGCGACGCTGCGCTCCAGGGTGTCCGGGTTGAACTGCAGGACGATGATGCGCTGGGGGGTGCCGGTGTCGGGGTTGACTACGACTATTCCGGAGCGGATGGGTTTGGGGATGTCGGCGTAGCGGGTCACGAAACGATGCTCCTTCCTTCCCTCTTGGCTGGTATCAGGTCACATTCGGCCGGTCCAGCCCTTCCAACAGATATTCCGCGCTGCGGCGAACATCGTCGTTCGGGTCGTTTTCCTTGAGGGAATGCGCAATGGAGCGCACGATCGGCCAGCCCGCCAGATATCCCATGCCCACGAGGAGCGCTTGGCGCACCTCTGCATCCTGGTCACGTGCAATGTCCTGGAGGGCTGCGACAACTTGCGGGTCTTCATCAACGGGAGCGGAGGCCGCAGTCAGGTAGACAGCGTGAATCTTCTCATCGGAGGTATGTGACTGTCGAAGAAATTCCAGGGCTTCCTCGATGGTCCAGCAAGCGAGCGAGGACCGAATGATCTGCGCGACCTCCGCAACTTGCGCACCCTGGACGACGACGTAGCGAAGTTCGAGATAGGGATCCTCAAGGAATGTGATGACCGTGCCACCGTCCCTGGTCGCCCAGACCTGACGTTGCGGCGATTCGCTCTCACGGGTGACCGACTGGATGCGCCACTTCTTGTCGTAGGCGACATAGCCCACCTGATCCCTGCTCACGTCGCGCTTCAACACAATGCGTGTGGTCGACATGCAATTCCTTCCTTACTCGACCAGACCGTGATGTTCGAGGATGAACTTCTTGATGAATTCCACGACATCCGCCTGAGTCGCGCCCCAGGCTTCCCCCCGGGAGCTTAGTTGGACCTCAAGCCATCGAGTTACCAGTTCGACCTTGCGGGCCTCCAGCTCACGCCGGTCCTCTTCCTTGCCGTGTTCGGCGACCCGCACAGGCTCGTTCCTGTCCTCCGCCACCAGGCCCCTGGCGGCGGGCGCCGCGCCTTCCATCGACGCCGGGTAGCGGCCTCGCCCACCTCTGCGCGTGCGTGATTCCCTCTGGCGGTCAGCGCCTTCGAACTCCGCGAACGCCTCGTCGAAGGTCATCTGTCCGCGAGCGATGAGGTCGATGGTCATGGGGGCGAGCGCCACGTTCTCGGGATCGCGCACGGACTCACGTACGTACATCAGATAGACGACACGCCCCAGTTTCTCGCGCTCCTTCTTGGTCACGGCCGGGGACCACATCCCGGTTTCGAGGAATTCCTGCATCATTTGAGCAATTGTCGCGTCCTTGAGATCCAGCGACTTCAGCGCGCTGACCGCATCCGGGTCCAGGTCGGCAGATCTCTTCAGTTTCCGGTTCACACGGCGCGATATCTTTTCCCAAACGTTCTTGAGCGTTCCGAAGATAGCCGGATAGGACGTTATCCCCTTCACTTCCGAGTTGGTGGCATGCGACGTGGCGTGCCAGTCAAATATTCGTTGCCTGACGTTCCTGTTCCTGCTCTGATCGTTCTCGTCCTCGCGACCGATCGTGTATCCCATCATGGAGCGAGGAATGTGTGACCCCCGGGCCAGCATGTGCGTAACCGCACCGGGGAAGTCTGCCCCGTGCGAGATGTTGGGGAGCTCTTCGATCGGGATGTCCCGCGTCTCCCGGTCGTCAGCGGCGAGGAATACTTCATCGTTGGTGATCCGCTGGGCCGCGTTGCGCACACTCCGCAGCTGCAGGACGTCCGTCACGGCCAGCCGAATAATGCGACGGATTTCGTCCCCGGTCGGCACATAAGCGGATCCGGCATTGCCCTCCGGGTTCAGCCTCGCCAGGACGTCGCGCTGGGACCCCGACTTTTCCGCTTCCAGTGAAGTGAGTCGATACCATACGCGCATCGCACTCAGCGACAGCCGGAACGGTATACCGGTTGTGCCACGCGCCAGCATGCTCCGAATACGAGGACGAATACGCGCCAGGATCTTGGCCAGCCGCTCGTCCTTTGACTCCTTCGAGTCCTCTTCCTTCTTCCGCTGATCCTTCTTCTGCTGCTTCTCCTTCTTGGGGTCCTTGTCCTTCCGCTGCCCGTCCTCGTGCTTGTCGCGCTTCGGCTTCTTCGAATCCTTGCCCTGGTGCTCGCGCTTCGGCTGCTTGCCGTCGTCGTCCTTCTTCTTCGGCTTGCCGGGCGCGTCGCCGTCCTTGTCCTTCGTCCTGTCCCGACCCTTGTCCCGGTCCGCGTCGGGCTTCCGCCTGCCCGGAGCGTCCTTGTCCTCGGACCTCGGCTTGCTCGGGTCCTGGTCCTTGGGCTTGTCCGGGTTCTTGCCGTCGGTGTCCTTGGGCTTGCCCGTGGTGTCCTTGTCGTCCTTCGGCCTGTCCGGGGCCTTGGGATCGCTGCCCGTCGGCTTCGTGTCCGGCTCGGGCTTCGGCTTGGCCGGGGGTTCCGCCCTGGGCTTCGGTTTCGGTGTCGGAGTCGGTCTGGTGTCCGGCTTCTCGTCCTTGTCCTTCGGCTTGCCGTTCTTGTCCTTGCTCGTCGCGGGGACGGGCTTCTTGGCGTCGCCCTCGGTCCTGGGCCTACCCGGCGCGCCGTCCTTGCCCTGGCCCGGCTTCGGTGTCGCGGCCGTGCGGGTCTTCGGGTCGTCGGCCGGCTTCTTCGCGGGGTCGGTCGGGGGCCTCCTGTCGCCGCCCTTGTCGTCCGCCCCGTCGGCCCCCGCCCTCTTGCCCCCGCCCGGCTTGTCCCCCTTGCCCTTGCCGCCGAGCTTCGCCGCGATGTCCTTGAAACGGCGGCCGACCTTCGCGACGTACTTGCCGATGCCGCTCAGCAGCGCCTCATAGGCGAGTTCGAGCAGGGCGACGATGCCCGCCGCCACCGCCTTCGCGAAGAGGACGCCGGCACCACCCCTGCGCACCGCCTTCAGCCAGTCGAGTACCGCGCCCATCGCACGCAGGATCTCGCCGAGGGCCCCGATGGCTGTGCGGATGGCGTCGATGACGGCCATGACCCAGCCCGCTCCCGGGATCAGCTTGGCGATGACCTTCGTGATGACGATCTCGCCGATGATGAAAGGGAGCTGGGGGACGATCGCGTCCCAGGTCTCCTTGACGATCTGTTCGAGGGTGATGCCGCCCTTGATCAGCTTGTCCAGGATGGCCTTCGGGACCCCGATGATTTCCTGGATCTTGGACTGGAACCAGTCCTTGACTGCCGCCTTGACCTCGCGGAACAGGTGGTTCTTCGCGCCGTCCACGGCGGAGTTCTTGGCGCCGCTCAGCCAGCCACCGGGGTCGGAGAGGAAGTCGACCGCGATGAGCATGAACTCGCCGAGCGCGCCCAGCAGCTTGGAGGCGAAGTCCAGCACGGCCTTCACCGCGGCCACGATCGCCTTGACCACGTCCAGGAGCGCCTTCTTCAGGACGTCCAGGATGCTGCTGAGGAGCTTGCCGATGGCGTTCAGCAGGTCGGTGATCGCCTGCTTCAGCGCCTCGGCCAGGCGGTTGACGAGGGCGATCGCCGCTGCGATCAGGTCCGTGATGAACTTGCGGATGCGGGCCGCCAGTTCGATCACCGCCCGCACCATCGCCACCGCGAACTCGATCAGATCCTTGATGAGGTTCTTGATCGCCTCGACGATGCCCTTGCGCGCCTCGTTGATCCAGCGCTCGACCGTGTCCTTGAAGTTCTTGATGAAGCCGACGACCGCGTCCCGCGCCGCCCGGATGACCCGGACGATCGCGTTCTTGATCTCGATGACCTTCTGCTTGATCCAGTCGAAGGCCTTGGTGATCCAGTTCCCCGAGTCCTGGACGGCTCCGTCGCGCTGTTTCTCCGCGTCGCGCTCCGCCTTCTCGCTCTCGTCCTGGATGTTCTTGTCGCTGCCCTCCTTCTCCTTCTCGACGTTGTCGTCGGTCTGCTTTTCCTTGTCCTCGACGTCCTTGCGGACCTTGTCGTGCCGCTCGGTCTTCTTGTCGCCGAGGCTCTTGAGCTCCTCGTCCTGCTGCGTGCGCCAGTCCTCGCGCTGGGCGGTGACCTCGCCCATCGCCTTCTCGCGCTCACCGGCCTGCGTGTCGGTGTTCTTCGCGATCTCGGCGTCGACCTGCTGCTTGTGCTTGGCCTGCGAGTCACGGAAGTCCCGGTCCTTGGCCTGCCGACCCTCGGACATGCCCTTCTGGCCGTCGCTGAACGCGGCCTGGAACTGCGGCCCTTGTTCGTGCTCGGCCACTTCGGAGGCCGCCTCCGGCGGTACGGCGCCGGTCGCTCCGCCGCCCTCGACCGCCACGCCCTCGCCGCCCTGCGCCCCCGGGACCTGAGCGCTCAGCTCCTCCTTGGGGGCGTTGGGGTAGACCTGGTCCTCGCCCATGCCCCGGCCCGCGTCGTCGCGCGCCGTCGCGACGGTCTCCTGGCCCTTGGCATCGACATGGCCGTCCTGCTCGCCGGCCGTCTGCTCCGCCGAGCCCTTCATCTCCACGCCCGGCGCGTTGCCCGCCTGGGCCTGCTTGAGCGCCTCGTCCTTCGTCGGCAGCCCGGCGAACTTGGCGGCCAGCTCCTGCGGGTCCACCTCGAAGCCGAGCCAGCTCGCCACCTTGCCGATGCCGAAGCCGAGGGCCATCTTGAAGGTGTCCCAGCCGCCGGGCTCCTCCGCCTTCTCCGCCTCGATCTGGCCCTCGGGCTCCTTGGCGCCGGTGACCTCCGCGTTCTCCTGCTCCGGCGCCTGGGCTTCCTGCGGCTTGTCCTGGGAGTACTCGGCCGGGGCGTCCGTCTTCGGCTTGCCCTGCAGAGTCTGCGGCGCGCCCGCCGGGCGCTGCATCGAGGGAGGTGCGGAGGCCAGCGTCTTGTGCTCGTCGCCGACCGTGCGGTCCACCGCGCCGCCGACCCCGCCCATGGCCTGAAGCGCCTTGTGCGGCTTGAGCTTCGAGGCCGTCGCCAGACCGGCCTCCGGGGAGACCCCGGAGAGGTTGGGGACCGGGGCGGAGTCCTTCTTGCCCTTGCCGGGGGCCGGGGCAGCACCGCCGCCTCCGCCGGCACCACCACTGCCGCCACCACCGCCACCGCGCGCGGCCTTCGGTGCCGGGGCGCTCTCGCGCTCGGCCTGGGGCTCCGGAGCCGCCTTCGGCGACGCCGGCTCCGACTTCGCCGCCGCGGCGGGTGCGGACGCGGGCGCCGACCGGACCGGTGCCGCCGGCGTCTCCGTACGAGCAGGCTCCTCCGTACGGCTCTCCCGTGCCGACGTCTCACGGGCCGACTCGGCACCGGAGACCCCCGAAGTCCCGGACGACCCGGACGAGTTCGTCGTACCGGTTCCTGCCGCCCCGTCGGATGCCCCGGGCGCTGCGGTCGCGCCTCCCCCGACGGAGGACGGCTCCTGCGCGGGGCCGCCGCTCTGCTCCCCCTGCGCGCCGGGCTGCGCGGCTGCACCACCGTCGCCGCCGCCCCCGTCGGCTTCCTTCGCCCCGGCGTCGTTCTGCGCCGACTGGGCGCCCTTCGCCTGCGGGGACTCCTTCTCCGGCGTGGCGCCGCCCTTGTCGCCCGCCGCGGTCGTGCCCTTCTCCTCCTTGTCGGCCGACTCCTTGGCCGCACCGCCGCCCTCGGACTTCCCGTCCTGCTTGCCCGGCGCGTCCTGCACCGTGGTCTGCGCGGCGACCGGTCCCGCCTTGGGGTCGTCGCCGCTCTTGGGGTCCCTGGTAGCCGCGGCGGACTGTGCGGTGGCCTGCTGCAGCGCCAGACCTCCCAGCCCGGTGCCGCTGTCGGGCCCGCCTTCGGTCTCCGGGGCCGAAGACTCCGGCTCCACGGCGGTGTCGGCCGGCTCCTCCTCGGGCTCGGCCGCCTCGTCCTCGGCGTCCTCCGCCTCGCGCTCGGCCTGGATCTGCTCGGCCCTGGTCGGGGACGGGGCCGGGAAGGACGGAGCCGTCCGGGCGGCGGACGCGGACGGGTCCAGCTTGTCCGCGGTCGGCACGGCGGACACATCGGGGTCCTGCTGCGGAACGAAGTCGTCCGGCTGCAGCTTGACGTCCCAGGCGCTCGGCTCCTCGCCGCCGACCTCGACCTCCGACTGGCTGCCGGAGCCGAACGGGTCGTCGTCGGTCTCCTCCTCCACGCCCGCGAGATCCTGGTTGCGCTTGCCGTCGAGCGTGCTGAGCCTGCCGGGCAGCTGGGTGTCCTTGCCCGCCGCAGTGGGCGACCCGGTCGCCTTCTGCTGCCCCCGCTTGTCCTGCGGTTTCAGCTGCCGTCCGGCCACCGCGGCCTCTGCCGCGCCCGGGCGGTTCTTCGCCGCGGACTCCTCCTTGCTCGCGGCGGCCGCGTCCTGCCGCTCGGTCTGCTCCTGGCCGCCCTTGTCCTTCTCCTTGCCCGCCGCGTCCCCGGACTCGTCCTTGCCGCCCGGCTCCGCGGAGCCCTTGCCCGACGCCGGTCCGGCGGACTTGTCCTCCCCCTGCTGCTGTCCGCCGCCGGACCCCGAGGAAGCGGACGAGGTCCGCTCCTCCCGCGAGGCGGCCCCACCGGACGCCGAGCCCCCGCCCGATCCGGATCCCTGAGCCCCTGGCGCCCGCTGCCCCGCCCCACCGGGCGCACCCCCGCCCTGCGGAGTGGTCCCGTGTTCCTGCGTGCCGCCGTTTCGCGGGGTGCTCCCGGCCGCGCCCTCCTCGACGGCCTGCTCCTTCTCCGGCCCGGGCGCCGCCCCCGGCCGCTCCTCCTCGGTCCGCCGCTCCTCGGCCGTCCGCAGCGCGTTCTCGCGCTCGGTCCGCACCTCCTGGGCCGTGTCCGGCTCGATCTCGGGGGCGTCGTGCGCGTCCCGTTCGAGTCCGCCCTCGGCGTAGTCGTCGTAGGCCTCGATCTCGTCGACGAGGTCGAGCACCCGGTCGTGTTCCGGGGCGAGCAGTCGGCTCTCCAGGCGTATGAGGACTCCGTCGAGCAACTCACCAGGCAGCCTGGCGAGTTGCTTGCGGGTGCGCTGGGAGAGGTCCTCGGGGTCGCCGCGCAGGGAGCGGACGACCGAGTTCGCGAGGCGGTCGACGAGGGTCGCCGGGTCGATCGCCTCGGCGCGGTTGCGGTCGGCGTCGACAGTGGCGTACCGGAGCCATCCGGGGGTGGCCTGGTCCTGCTCGACGTCGGCCCGCTCGACGGCCCCGGCCTCCGGCTGCGCCACGAGCTCGCGCGCCGCCGATTCCGCCTCCCGCTCGATCGCCTGCTGCGGCAGGCTCACCGCGCCCAGGTCGCGCCCGGCGCGCAGGGTGCCGAGGCCGTGCGGGTTCTGGACGGTGTGCAGGAGCTCGTGGGCGAGCAGGCGGCGGCCCTCGTCCGTGCCCGGCTTGAAGGCGCCCTCACGGAAGAAGATGTCCTGGCCGACGGCGACCGCGTCCGCGCCGAGCAGCTCGGTCAGCTGCCCGGCGTCGCGGTCGGTGTGCAGGCGTACGCGGCTGAGGTCGTGGCCGAGCCGCTCCTCCAGCTCCCGTCGTACCCCGGGGTCGAGGGGCTGGCCTGCGCCGCTGACGATGTCCTTGGGTTCCGGCGTGCGGGACTTGGCGGCGCGTTCCTTGCGCTTGCGGCGGCGCTGTTCGGCCGACTGCTCCGAACGGGCCTCCTGGGACTGGGAGTTGCTCATCGCGTCATCTCCCCGTGGCCGCTGAGCCCTTCGTGCACGACGCGGGCCAGTTCCTGGCCGAGGCGGCGGGCGGAGAGTCCGGCGGGCAGCGGCGGCAGGCCGGTGAGCGCGTCGACCGCCAGAGCGCCGTCGGCGGCCAGCGGGACGCCGTGCGCCCGCACCAGGCGGGTCAGCTCCTGTTCGAACGCGGCCGAGACCCGCTCGGGGTCGGCCCTGAAGCCCTGGAGGGCGAGTTCGCCGATCTCCACCCGGATCTCGCGGGGCTCCTCGGACGCTCTGCCCGCGCCCGGCCGGGACGCCGGTTCCCTGTTCACACCCATCCGCGGACCTCCGTCGGCGTCAGGGAACGCTCCAGCTTCAGGTACTCCGTGCGCGCCGCCGCCAGCATGTGCCGCATCTGCAGCCGGTCGCCCTCCTCGGCGGCGAGGAAGGCTCCGGACAGCGCGATGTTGCGGATCGAGCCGCCGGCCACGGTCAGTTGGGCGAGGAGCGCCGGGTCGATGTCCTTCAGCGGGGCCCGCGACGGCAGCACCCGGCGCCAGATCTCCGCGCGTTCGTGCTCGCCCGGGAAGGGGAAGTCGACGACGAAGCGGATGCGGCGCATGAAGGCGGTGTCGAGGGCCTTCTTCATGTTGGTGGTGAGGATGGCGAGGCCGCGGTAGGCCTCCATCCGCATCAGCAGGTAGCTGACCTCGAGGTTGGCGTACCGGTCGTGGCTGTCCTTGACCTCGCTGCGCTTGCCGAACAGGGCGTCGGCCTCGTCGAAGAGGAGCAGTGCGCCGCCTCGTTCGGCGGCGTCGAAGACGCGGCGGAGGTTCTTCTCGGTCTCGCCGATGTACTTGCTGACGACCTGGGAGAGGTCGACGATGAACAGGTCGAGGCCGAGCTCCTTGGCCATGACCTCGGCGGCCAGCGTCTTGCCGGTGCCGGAGCCGCCCGCGAACATCGCGGTGACGCCGAGGCCGCGGCGCAGGGTGCCGGCGAAGCCCCACTCCTGGTGGACGGTGGCCCGCTGCCGCACGTGCGCGACGATCTCGCGCAGCACGCTGGTCTGCCGCTCGTGCAGGACCAGGTCGTCCCAGCCGGCCTCCGGTTCGATCCGGCGGCCCAGGGCGTCCATGCCGACGCGTGCCTCCTCCAGCCCGGCGCGCCAGGCGAGTTGGGCCGCGTCCAGTTCGTCCTCGTAGGGCAACCGGCGACGTACGGTGGCGGCGGCCGAGCGTACGACATGCGGGGGAAGCTGGAACTGCGCCACCAGGGAGCGCAGTTCACCGTCGTCGAGGTCGGCGACGGGCTGGAAGGCCTGCGCCCACAGCTCGACCTGCTCCTCGTCGTCCATGCGCGGCACGGCCACCCGCGCGCCGTGCGGCCGGTCCGTGCGCAGCGGGTCCTCGCTGGAGACGACGACCGGTACGGCGGCCCCGGCCAGGAACGCCTCGGTCGCCGCCCGCTGGTCGCGGTCCAGCTCGCCGACCTCGACGAGCAGGGCGGCGGGCAGGAGGATCGCCTCGCGCTGCCAGAGCCGGGCGAGCCGGTCACGCTCGGCGGGATCGGTCGGTATGTCCTCGGCGCCCATGGCGTACAGCCCGAGGCCGGACCGGGCGGCCGCCGCTGCGGCGATGTCGGCCCGGCTGCGCAGGTCACCGCCGGTCACCTCGACGAGCATCGGCGCGTCCGGGCTCGCCCCCGTCGTCCAGCCCTCGGCGGCCCGGCTCGCGGCCAGGTCGTACGACGGCGGCAGCTGTCCCGGCACCGGGGTGCGGCGCAGGCGGCCGTGCAGACGGGCGTCCAGGTAGGGGGAACCCAGCAGGAAGTGCAGGATCCGCTCGTCGAGCCGGAGTCGGGAGGTCGTCAGCCTCGACTCGTCGTCCAGCTCCACGATCCGCCAGCGTCGCAGCGGCGCCACGGGGGTGAGTGCGCTCCAGTGCGGTTCGGCGAGGGCGGCCAGGGCGAGGGAGAAGGTCGGGTACGCCCGCTGCGGGTCGCCGCCGGCCGCGGCGCAGCGCGCCGCCGTCGTGGGGTCGAGTTCGTCGGCGGCGGTGAGGAGGATCAGGTCGCGTTCGAAGGTGGTGAGGCCGAAGCAGCCGACCAGGGCGTCGAGGGGGGCGGTACCGGGCGCGGCCAGGGGGGCCGGGCTCGTGGAGCCGGCGGCGTCCGGCTCGGGCGCCTCCGCCTGGCCGACGCCTGCCGCGTGAGCGTCGATGCGGGACAGGACACGCCGGATCTCCGCGGTCAGCGTCACGTCGGCGTCGTGCCCGTCCGCCGTCGCCGAAGTACCCGGTGTGCCCGGCTCGTTCGTCCCCATGCCCTCACCTGCCCCCGTCGCTCGCATTCCCTGTCACTGCTCCGTGTTCTCGCCGACGCCGTCCGCCTTCCGTGGGCCGGGGGGTGCCGGCCGAGGCGTGCGGGCGGCCGCCTTACGGGCGCGTGCCGGGGTTTTGGCGACGGCCTTCGCGGCTTTCTTGGCCCCGGCCGGGGCCTTCTTCTCGACGGCGGCCGGGCTTCCCTTCCCAGCGGGAGGTCGGCTCTGAGCAACCTCGCTCGCGGGAGCCTCGGCCGACGGCTTCTCAGGCCTCGGCTCACCCCCCGGAGGGACCGGCGCGCCCGGCGCACCGAACGGCAGCACCCGGACCTCGGGCCGCTCCACCGGCTTCGCCGGCACGGGTGTCTCGCGCCCGTCGATGAAGATCAGGGACGCCTGGTAGACCACCGACAGCGAGTACGGGGTCTGGTAGAGCATCCCCCACAGCTTCGACGTCTCGTCGATGTCCATCACCGTCGGCGAGAACCGCACCCGCTGTGCCGCCTCGGCGAGGTCGCTGCCCGCCAGGTAGGGGCGTTCACCGGCCTGTTCGACGACGTCCTTCGGCAGGATCGGGATCTCGTGCAGGGTGCGCACGACGGTGCCGATCAGCCGCTGCCCGACCAGTTCCGTCTCGTCGCCGTACGCGCTGATCAGGTAGTGCAGGTCCAGCGCGGCGGCCGGCCGCTTGACCAGCTTGCCGTCGGCGGCCCGGGTGGGCAGGTCGTTGTTGCGCATCGCCGTGTTGGGCGTGACCTGGTACAGAAACACGTTGATGGTGGGGTGGTCCGGCGGCTCCGCCGGCGGCTTGCGCGGTTCGACCTTGACGGCCTCGCCGAACTCCGGGCCCACGTTGTTCTCGAGCAGCAGGGCGAGGGCCTGGGTGACATGGGCGATGGCGAGTGCGTTGCTCATGAAGTCGGTTCCTCGGTTCCTCGTTCCGTCATGTCACTCCCGCCCTCGCGCCAGGTACTCGGCCAGGCTCAAGGTCGCCCCCGTACGGCCCGTCGCGGGCGTCCGCTGCCGGCTCCCGCCGGACGGTGACGGCCCCGCCGTCACCTCCAGCCGCCCGATCTGCACCTGGACCACCTGCTCGGGTGCCTTTCCGGGCCGCCGGGCCGCGGCCTGCCGTACGGCGTCCCGTGCCGCCGCCGTGTCCGCGGCGCTGGGCCGCAGGGGGGTGGACACGGCGGCGGGGGAAGCGGCGCCCCTGCCCGGGGGGTTGGGCACGGGCGCCGCGCTCTGGGTGGAGTCCCGCTCCTGACGGGTCCGGCCCACCGCCCGGTGCCCGGCGTCGGGCAGCGGACGCGGATCCGTCGCGACCGGTGCGACGGGGCGCAGCAGCGGCGCCTCGGGCAGGGCCCTCGGGGCGGGCCGCGGTGCCGGGTCGGACGGGGTGCGCTCGGTGCGTACGACCGTGCCCTCCCGCTCGGTGTGCGGCCGGGCGGCGTGCGGACCGGGACGCGGCACGTCCGCGGGCCGTACGTCCGACGGCGTGGTGGAGGGCCACAACAGGTCGGCCCCGTCGTCCGGTTGGGGTGCCATGGCCCGTACCGCCTCCACGCGTTCGAACGGGCCGGGCAGCCGGGGACGTACCCGTACCACACCCGGGCGGGGTCCGGCGGCGGCCGGGGTGTGCCGGGCGATCAGCCGGTCGAGGAAGTCGGGAACCGGCGCCCCTTCGGCGTCAGACATCCGCACACAGCTCCAGGTAGTAGCGGCGCCGCAGCGGGCTGAGCGCCAGGATCTCCGGCTCGCTCCAGCCGTACGAGGTGGCGAGCAGATGGACGTCGAGCAGCAAGTCCCTTGCCCAGGCGTCCAGTTCGGTCCAGAGGTACGAGGCGATGTCCAGCTCGGCCCGGGTCGCCTCACCGCACTCCGGGCAGCCGACGTTGAGCGTCACGTCGGCCCCCGGGTCGGCGGCCTCGACGGCCTGGGCGATCCGGCGCTGCACCGGGACGGGCAGGTCGGCCGCGGCTACGGCCGACCCGTCGCGCACCGCCGAGACGAGGCACCGGGCGAGCAGGGCCGCGCGCGGGTCCGCCGCCCGGGCCGCCGCCGTAAGGTCGGCGACACCGGGCAGCCGGAACTCGACGTCCCAGCCGTCCTGTCGGACACGGACCACGGAGTCACCCGGTGTGCCGGGCCCGCCCAGCGACCTCGCGAACTCCCCGGCGTCCAGGTCGAACTCCATGTCCTCCCCGCACGCCGAGCACGCCAGCCGCACCTGCATCCGCTCCCCGAACAGGGCGCGGCGCAGCGCGAACAGGTCGGCCTCGCGCTCCCCCACCGGCAGCACCGGCAGGCTCGCGGCGTCGACGTCCGGGCGTGCCGTGCGGTGCAGCAGCAGGGCGCGCCCGGTCGGCGCCTCGGCGAGGCCCGCCTCCCAGGTGGCCAGCAGTTCGGCCGCCCCGGTGATCGCCATCTCGTCCCCCCTTCAATTACCCGCTGCTCAGGCGGGGTTGAGGAACGACGGCTCCTCCGGCTCGGGCACCTCGTAGTCCCGCTCCCAGCCCTCGCACTCGAGCTTCAGCGACTGGATGGCCACCGCGTTGGCGTTGGCGTCCAGCTCGCCGAGGACCTGGTACTCGCTCGGCCAGGTCCGGTACAGCTTGTGCGAGACGGCGACCTGGCCGGCCTCGTTGAGGACCTGGATGACTATGTCCTTGCGGAAGTCGGCGAGGGACACCTCGGAGCCGAGGCCCGCGCCGACCTGCCAGACCTTGTTGGCCCAGCGGTCGAACTCGGGGTCGTGGGTGACCCCGCGCTCCAGGGTGATGCCCTCGAACTCGGAGCGGCCCGGCGACTTGCGCGGGGAGGAGGGGTCGCCACCGTGACGGTGCTTGACGACCTCCGTCGTCCGCTTGAGCGGACTGATCTTGCTGATGCCGGCGACCGTGCGACCGTCCCACAGGACCAGGAACTTGAAGTTCTTGTAGGGGTCGAAGCGATGCGCGTTGACCGTGAACTCAGCCATCGGATTCCTTCAGTTCTCCACGATTCCCCGCGCCTAGAGCGCGAACTGCCCGGACGTCTGCTGGATCTTGACGATCACGAACTCCGCCGGCCGCACCGGAGCGATGCCGACGAGGACGTTGACGATGCCGTTCTCGATGTCCTCGGCGGTCGTCGTGTCGCTGTCGCACTTGACGAAGTACGCCTCGCGCGGGGTGCCGCCCTTGAAGGCGCCCTGGCGGAAGAGCGTGTGCAGGTACGAGGAGGCGGCGAGCCGGATCTGCTGCCACAGGTTCTCGTCGTTGGGTTCGAAGACCACCCACTGCAGACCGCGCTGCAGGCTCTCCTCGACGTGCAGCGCGAGCCGTCGCACGGGCACGTACTTCCACTCGCTGTCGAGCGCGTCCGAGCCCTCCAGCGTGCGGGCACCCCAGACGACCGGCCCGGTCACCGGGAAGGTGCGCAGGCAGTTGACGCCGAGCGGGTTGAGCAGGCCGGTCTCGCGGTCCGTCAGGTTGACGGTGAGCGAGTGCACGCCCGCGAGCCGCGCCTCGGTGCCGGCCGGGGCCTTCCACACGCCGCGCTCGGAGTCGGTGCGGGCGATGACGCCGGCGACGGCTCCGGAGGGCGGGAAGGAGCGCAGCCGGCCCGTGAGCGGGTCGGTGAGCTGCAGGTGCGGGAAGTACAGACCCGCGTGGTTGCCGCGCACGGCGTCGAAGGCGGCGAGCCCGGCGCGTGCGGTGTCGACGCTGACCCAGGTGCTCGGCGCGTCGACCAGCAGGAAGATCCGCCGCTCGGCGCACAGCCGCTGGGCGGCCGAGATGACCGTGAGCGCGTCCTCGACCTTCTCGTACGCCGCGAGCTCCGGCAGCGCCAGCAGGTTCACGTCGGCGACGCCGCGCAGCGCCTGGATGCCGCTCTTGTCGCCCTCGGAGCCGATGAGGTCGCGCGGGCCGGGCGCCGCGCCGTCCTCGCCGCCCTCCAGCGGGAAGACCGGCGGGTTGACGGAGGCCTCCAGGCCGAGGTCGTTGGCGCACTCGCCGAGGAAGCGGACGACGTCCTCCGGGTCGGTGGAGCCGGCGACGACCTGGATACGGCGGCCGAAAGCGGTGACCTCGGCGCCGGCGAAGGCGTGCTTGCCGGGCGCGTCGGGCAGGGCGCGCAGCTTGCGCTCCAGGAGCAGCGCCAACTCGGCCACCGAGCACGGGGCTTCGCCGTCGCAGTCGGGGTCGTAGAGCTTGAACTCGCGCTCGACCTCGCCGATCTTGACGGTCAGGTCGACTTCGAGGTTCGGGAGTTCGTCGCCGAAGGGCTTGGAGACGGTGCCGGACGGGTCGGGGCGGCCCTCGCCGACCACTTCGACGCGGATCAGCTTGGAGCCCGCGTTGATCACGGTCTGCGCGTAGCGGCCGTGCGAGGGGTCCATGGACAGACCGGTGAAGCTCTCGCGGGCGTCGCCCTTGGCGTCGTAGACGCGCAGGTTGAACGTCTCGTCGGGGCACGGCGTGTCGTGGTCGACGGCGACGCGCAGGCCGTTGCCCCAGACGCCGGGTTCCTTGGCGTGGACCTCGAGGACCGGGCCCTCGCTGTGGCCCTCGGTGGACTTGAGGGTGACGCAGGCGGCCTTGCCGCTGCCGGCCTTGGCGACGCGGACGATCACCGCCACGGTGCCGCCGTTGCCGAAGAACTGGTGGACGGCGTAGCCGACGGCGCTCTGCGCGCTCAGGCCGCCGAAGCGGCGCTCGAACTCCGTGAAGCTGGTGACGCGTACCGCCTCGTTGAGCGGACCCCGTCGGGTGTGACCCACGAAGGCGGTCACGGACGTGGTCAGGGTCGAGATGGTGCGGGTACTGCTGGGAAGTTCCTCTACGTAGACGCCGGGATACGTCGGCTTGGCGGCGCTGACCGCGCTCATCGGCATTCCCCCTCCTACTCCCTGTCTCGGGTACCGGACAAAGGCACCAAGAGATGGCAGAGGGAGGCATTCCCGACCCGGCGCACGAAAACGCCACTCACACGAGCGACGCCATCACGTGCACCGCACCAGTTCCCCCGTCATCACCGTGGGCGGTCGGCCGCACGGCTCAAGCAGCACACGCTTGTGACTCCTGATGCTCAAGTGCTCAACACACCCTCACGCGTTCGAAGTTGACCGAGCAAGGCGCCTTCAGGCCACCCCGGGAGGCGATTCGGTGAAGGGCACATCGCAGCATCCGCACATCCCGCCTGCACGCCCCGGCCAGGTGGTTCACAGATCCCGCACAGGGGTGTCGCCGCCGAATCCCGCACGGCCCCCGGCCGCGACCTTGAGACCATCAACCCTGCGGTTCGACTGGTCGCACACCCATGCGGCCTCCCCGAGTCGCACACAATCGGCAGTGGCTGGTTTCCCGCGGGTGACTCGAACCCACCCAATGCGTGCGGCCGAGGCCGCAACTCCCCATGGGCGTAGGCGCTTTACGCACGAGGGACCCTGGTGAGCCCGTCGGGACCACGGCTAGCGTGTCGACGGGGAGCCGCCAGGGGGACGGGGTGAGGCGCCGAGATGCCTGCCGGACAAGGAAGTTGGGAACTGGTCACGGCGAATACCCAGATCCTCGCCGTGCATGCCGCGTTGCTGCCGTCGGGCAAGGTGCTCTGCTTCAGCGGCTCCGAGCACGACGAGAAGCCACCGGATCCGGCGAGCGTCATCAATGCCACCCGGCTGTGGAATCCGGCGACCAGCCAGATGGAACGGGCCGGCGGCCCCCTGACGGACGACCTCTTCTGCGCCGGTCACTGTCTGCTGCCCAGCGGCAACGTGCTGGTCGTGGGCGGGACCGAGCACTACGAGGACAAGGCCGACCCAAAGCATGCGAAGGTCGACCACTTCACCGGGACCGACACGGCCATCATCTTCGACTGGCGCAGCGAGCGCTGGCGCTCGGTCGACCCCATGGCGGGAGGCCGCTGGTACCCGACCTGCATCACCCTCGCGGACGGCCGTGCCCTCGTCCTCGGCGGCCACGGAGACGACCAGGGGCCGCACGAGAACACCGGCATCGAGATCTTCGACCCGGCCGACTGCACGTGGTCGAAGCCCAGGGTCACCACCCCTCCCCTGGAGGAGACGGGCGGCGTCACCCACTACCTCGGGAAGGAGATCCGCCCCATGGTGTACTACCCGCGGCTGCACCAGCTGCCCGACGGGCGGATCTTCTCGTCGACGGCCCTGCGCGTCGGCGGCCGCCGCAGGACCAGAAACATCGACCCGTCACGCATGACGACCGCCGACCTCGGCCCCCCTCCACCAGGACAGTCCCCCGGGCAGGCCGGCGACCCGTTCTGGCCGTTCAACGTCTACGCCCGAGCCGCGTTCCCTTCGGTACTGCTCCCCTTGGTCCCACCGCACTACGGTGCCCGGATTCTCATCTGCGGCCAGCGCCGACCCCAGTTCTTCGAACCCCACAACGCCCATCTGGGCTGGCGCCCCACGGGAGAGCGGCGGCCCGACCCGTTCCGGGCCTACGCCAACGCCGTCCTGCTGCCCGACGCCTCGGTCCTCGTGGTCGGCGGAGCGACCTCGGAACGCCTTCCCGTCTTCGGCGGCGGCAGGGACGGGGACGCCGTGCACTGGGCGGAGCGCTACGTCCCGGAGTCCGACACCTGGGAGAGGCTGGCCGAATCCCCCAACCGGATCGCGCGGGTCTATCACTCGGTGGCGCTGCTCCTGGCCGACGGCCGGGTCTGGATCGCCGGCTCCAACCACGACAGCGACCGCAATCAGGGCGGAGTCCGCAAGGACGACCCGTCGAAGGGAGACGCGCGGGAGCTGCGGATCGAGATCTACTCGCCGCCGTACCTCTTCACTCGCGACGCGTCGGGGGAGGTCTTGCCCGCTGCGCGCCCCGCTGTCGGCAGGCTGCTGATGGGTGCCGGACACGGCCAGGAGTTCCGGGTCCCCACGCCCCAGGCGGCCAGGATCCTGCGCGTGCACCTGATCCGCTGCGGCTCGGCCACCCACGCGTTCAATCCCGACCAGCGACTCGTCGCCCTGCACATCACACGGCGGGAGGACGACGCGATCACCGTCCTGATGCCACCGAACGGCCGGGTGGCGCCGCCCGGTTACTACCTGCTGTTCCTCGTCGACCTGGAGGGCACCCCCTCCGTGGGCCGGTTCGTCCGGCTGCAGGCCGAGTATCCCCTGGCCGAGGTCTACATCGGGCGCCCGGCGACCGCCCCCGACGTGCCCGACCTGCCGGTGGGCACCAACGTCCTGGAGGTGCCCCAACCCGTCTGGGACCTCGGGACCTTCGACATCGGCAGGACCAGGACGGCACGGATCTTCTGCAAGAACGTCGGGACCGGGGGGCTGAGCATCTCCTCGGAGGGATTCTCCGGGGACTTCCGCACCGAGGACGAGCCCGACTCACCGCTGACGGGCACGCGCGGCAGGAAGAAGAACCTGGACGTGACCATCACCGGGTCGCCCGCTTCCCGAGGTGGTCTCGCGGTGCTGGAGGTGAGGTTCACCCCGACCGAAACGGGCCTCCACACCGGTTCGTTGCTGGTCCACACCAACGCCGCGGACCTGGGCGGCTTCCATGTGAACCTGCGCGCGAACGTACGTGGTTTCTCCGTGGCGCTCGTACCGCCGGGTTCCGGGCGGGACGTAGCGTTCGGGGAGGTCGAGGCCGGAGCCACGGCGACCCGGACCGTGATCGTTCGCAACGAGGGGTCGATCGACGCCGTCATCGACGAGTTGTTCATCGACGACGACGGCGCCCCGAAGGGCTTCGGCGCGCCGGTGGTCCTGTCGGACCGCCTGGTCCCGGTGGGTGCGTCGCGCTCCTTCCTCGTCTGGTTCTCTCCGCGCACCGTCGGCCCGGCGCAGGCGGAGCTGGTCCTGGAGACGAGTGATACGTCCGCGCCGTCCAGGTTCACCGACCGCCGCACCCTCAGGATCAGCGCGGTGGGAGTGGGACCGCGCCTCGAAGTGGCGCCCGCCCGGCTGGCGTTCGGCCCGCAGGCGATCCGGACGGTCAGTCCGCCGCAACGGCTCACGGTCACCAACACCGGATCCCGCCCGGCGGCACGGGTCAGCCTCGCGGTCAGCCGGGAGTGGCGTGTCACCACACCGCTGCCCGGCACCGCCCTGCCACCCGGTGGGGTTCTCACACTGGACGTCGTCTTCAGCCCGGGACACTCCGGCCCGCTGGCCGGCACGCTCGTGGTCGACGCCGACACGCTGGACGGCCCCGTCGCCGTAGCGCTGGAAGGCACCGGCGTGGCCGCCCCGATCACGCTGCTGAACCCCGGCGCACTCGCCTTCGGCGACCAGCCGCTCTCCACCCACGGGCTCCCCAGGACACTGACGGTGAGCAATGAGGGCGTGCTCGATCTGGAGATCGGTGCCGTCGATCTCGTGGGGCCGCACGCGGGTGACTTCAGCGTCACCGAGGACCGGTGCCGGCGGGAGACCATCCCACCGGAGCGGTCGTGCACGGTCGCCGTCCTGTTCACCCCGAGCGTTCTCGGGGCCCGCAGCGCCGAGCTGCGGATCACCGACAACGCCTCCGGCAGCCCCCGCACCGTCGCGCTCACCGGCACGGGCGTCCCGGCGCCCGTGTGCGGGGCCGACCCGACCGCGGTCGGCTTCCCGCCGCAGCGCGTGGGCACCGCGGCCGCGCCTCAGCAGGTGACCCTGACCAACAACGGAACCGGTCCGATCACCGTGACCTCGGCAGCGGTCATGGGAGCCGCGGCGGGCGACTACACGGTCCAACAGGGCTGCACCGGCGGACCGTTGGCCCCAGGAGGAACCTGCGTGGTCGAGGTGACCTTCCTGCCGACGGCGATCGGCCCACGGGACGCCGAGCTCGTCGTACGTTGCGCGGCTCCCGTGCCCGGCCTCTCGGTGCCGCTGACCGGCACCGGTCTCGGCACCGTGGTGACGTTCGACCCGCCGGGGCTGGTGTTCGGTTCACAGCCGGTCGGCACGTTCAGCGCACGTCAGGACCTCCTGCTGTTCAACACCGGGAACACGGAACTGACGATCCAGAGTCTCTCGGTCAGCGGCGACTTCCGCCACGACCACTCGTGCGGTGCGCTGCGGCCGAACGGTTACTGCCGAATCAGGGTGATCTTCCTTCCGACGGCGAAGGGCACCCGCACCGGCGAGGTACACGTGACGGACAGCTTGGGCCGGACCCACACCGCCGCCCTGCTCGGCACCGGGGTGTGACCGGGGTTCTTCGACGCGCACCTCTTCTACAAGTGGGCCGAGCACCCGGCCCTCGACGGCCGCCCGGCGGTCGGCGACGACTGGGGCGAGGCGCTGGTGGAGGCCTTTCCCGGGCAGCCGCTGCGACTGGACCCCAAACGGCCTGGGTGGTGGACACTTCACGGTACGTGGCGCGCGAGGGCGGACTGCGCCGCACCCGTGAACTGGAACTCCACCACGACGCCCTCGACCGGCTGCACCGGCTGTACATGGAGTCAGGGGTGCGCGCTCCCGTGACGACACCGGGTACATGCGAAGGATCCAGCCGGAGTACGAACTCCGCCTGCGCGCTGGTGACTGACCGAGCGTCGGTCGCCCGGTACCCCTGGCCGTGCACAGGGAGCGCAGCTACCGTGATCGACCGGCCTCCGTACGGGAGAACGGCAGAAGGAGTGAGGGTGGGCGCAGAGGGGTCGGCACCTGTGCTGGTCACCGGTGGCAGCGGGTTCGTCGGCAGTCATCTGGTCCAACGGCTGCTGGAGCGCGGCTACGACGTCCACGCCACCGTGCGCGGCACGGCCGACGCGGCGAAGGTACGGCCGCTGCGGTTGATGCAGGAGGCGCATCCGGGCCGGCTGTCGCTGTTCGAGGCGGACTTGCTGACGCCGGGCGCGTTCGACGAGGCGATGAGCGGCTGCCGGGTGGTGTTCCATGTGGCATCGCCCTTCCGCGTGCCGGAGAAGATCAAGGACGGCCGCCGGGAGATGGTCGACCCGGCCCTGCTCGGCACGCGCAACGTGTTGGCGGCCATCGAGCGGACGCACACGGTCGACCAGCTCGTCCTCACCTCGACCGTGGGTGCGATCTTCGGCGATTACGCGGACGTCGCGGCCATGGACGACGGCGTGCTGTCGGAGCGGTACTTCAACACCACCAGCACGGTGGAGAACAACCCCTACCACTACGCCAAGACGGTCGCGGAGCGCGCGGCGTGGGACGCGGAGGCCGCCCAGGGCCGCTGGCGGATGGTGTCGGTCAATCCCGGCCTCATCCTGGGCCCCTCCCTCACGCCCGCCTCGGAGTCCGGCAGCCTGTTCCTGCTTCAGGAACTGTTCAAGGGCTACTTCTTCTACGGCGCCCCGGACTTCAGCTTCACCACGGTGGACGTGCGCGAGGTCGCCGACGCGCACATCGCAGCGGCGGAGAACCCGGCCGCGAAGGGCCGCTACATCCTCGCCGCCGCGGCCATGACGTCCTTCCACGAGATGTCCCGAATCATCCGGACCCGGCACCCCCGTGACCTCCGCCTCCCGCGCACCGCGCTCCCGCACTGGCCGGTACGCGTCCTGGGACCGGCCTTCGGGCTGAGCCAGGACTACATCCGCAAACACCTCGGCATCCGCTTCCGGGTGGACAACAGCCGCAGCGTGAACGAACTGGGCATCACATACCGCCCGATCGAGCAGACGCTCCTGGATCACTACGAGGCGTGGCGGAGCCAACGCGCCGCGAAGTGATCCAGGACCGAGATCCACCCCAAGCGTCGAAGGTCACAAAAACGTATCGGACATTTCACACGTCAACCTTCACGTGAGACACACAAGTTGGTTAGGTTACGCCTCAGGCCGCACGACGACCTCCGGCGATCCCCGCCGGGACGTGCGGCCTCCGCCGAGTCCGGTGCGCCCTCGGGGGCCACTGGAGCCGGGGACCCAACCGAACTTGGGGTGAATCGGCCCAACCGCCTTTCGAGGCAAGGGCCGTAGGGCACACCTTCCGGACAACCGCCCGAACCCGTCACCTAACCCGGTAGGCGGAGCACGGAAGGAGTACGTCGCCCATGGCGCCGGAACGAACCGCGCGTCCGGGGGCATTGAGCCTCCCCGGCATGCGCAATTCCGCACTCGCGTCGGCGGCCCTCACCTCTGTGGCCCTGCTGGCCCAGACGGCCAACGCCGCCCCCTCGGCGAGGGACGAGGCGCCGAGCCGCGAGGAGGTCAGCCGTCGGGTCAGCTCCCTCTACGACCAGGCCGAGTCCGACACGGGGACCTTCAACGCCACCCGCGCGGCGGCGACGGGACCCCGCAAGCGCGCCGACCGGCCGAGGGACGCCGGGCGCGGAGCCGCCGCAGGGGCCCGTGGCGAGGAGAGCAGGCGCGGCGACCCCGCCCTCGACAACGTCACCCGGCAGTGGTTCGACGCCGCCCGCTCGAAGGTGGGCCCGACCGTCCCGGCGACGCTGCCTAGCGACCGAATACCGGCCCGCCCCACCGGGACACGCCCCACACGCCCGACGGAGCGCACGCCGGAGGACCTCACCGACCGGGCACGGGAAGCCTCCCGCCGCGCGGCCCTGGAGCTCCCCGCCGGGCCGGTCGCCGAGCTGCCGTCCGCGCCGGCCACGGGGAGGGCGCCTCTGGGGGAGCTGACCGCCGGCCCCGTCGCCGCCCTGCCGCCCGCTCCGGAGGCACCGCAGGAGACCGACTGGAGCGCCCTGGACACGCAGAGCGCCTTGAGCACCCAGACCGCCCTCGCCCTGCCCGCCCCGACCGCCGAACCCACCGGCGGCTCGGCAGCGGACCCGCAGCAGCGGTCCGCACTGCGGACTACCAAGGAGCACAACCAGCGCAAGCTCGACCGGGCGCGCGAGCTGCTCTCCGCGTACATCACCCAGCAGAGCACGGCACTCACACCCGCTCCGTCCCAGCCCTCGGCCGAGACACGCTGGGAGGCCCTGCAGGACCTGGGACCGGCCGACCTGACCCCGGTCCCGGCCGACCCGGCGGCCCGCTCCGACACGGGCCGGCCCTTCTACACGAGCCAGACCCTGGACACGAGCCAGGCTCTCGTCACGAGCCAGGCTCTCGTCACGAGCACCGCCACCGCCTCCCCCACCCCCCAGGACACCCGAGCCGTGCGGGCCCTCGACTTCGCCCGCGCCCAGATCGGCAAGCCCTGCGTCTGGGGCACGACGGGCCCGGACGCGTACGACGGCGGGGGCCTCACCCAGGCCGCCTGGAAGGCCGCCGGCATCGCCCTCCCCCGTACCCCGCAGGAGCAGGCGACCGCCGGCCGCGGCATCGCCCTCGCCTACATCGAGCCCGGCGACCTGGTCCTCTTCCACGCCGGGCACGTCGGCATCTACTCCGGAAACGGCATGATGATCCACGCCCCCGGCCCGGGAGCGGTCATACGCGAGGAGTCGATCCACTTCGCCGGGGAGTCGGAGATCCACAGCGTGATACGACCTGCCTGACCGTGATACGACCTGCCTGAGAACAAGGGCCTCGTACTTCTTCGGGGCCCTATTTTCCCGCGCGGGACATGAACTGCGCTCCCCCTCCGTACAGTTGGCTCGCGAGCGAAGGCCGAGGGGGAACCGTGACATCAGCTGCCGCACCATCCGACGAACCCGCGGTGCCTTTCTGGGTGTCGTACGACGAAGAGCTCCGGGATGACGACGACTCCATGGGCCTGTTCGGCAGCGGCGGAAACGACGAGGTCAGACTGCGGAACGTGCCCCTGGGGCCACTGCGCAGGAACCTTGCCGAGGCTGTGGACGCGTTGCAGCAGCTGTTCAGCGAGGCGGCTGCGCGAGGAGGCCCGCTGCCGCTGCGGGAGGCGCACCTGTCCTTTCAGGTGACGGCGAGCGGTGGCGTGCAGTTCATCGGTACCGCGCAGGCGCAGAGCAGCCGCGGCATCGTGCTGGTCTTCAAGCAGTGACCGGCGCGTGATGGGGCGTCACAGGGCTTTGCTCATCGGGGCCAGTGACTACGAGATGCACGGCGTCTCGCCGCTCCCCTTCATCCCCGGCGACCTTGCCCGTCTCGGATCGGCCCTCGAAGACCGCGGTTTCGACGAGGTCCAGGTCCTGGCCGCGCGGGAGGGCGGGAAGCAGATCTCGGCGAACTACGTGAACGCCCGGGTCATCGGCTTCCTCAGGCGCGCACGCCCGGGCGACACGCTGCTCGTACTGCTCAGCGGGCATGGCGTGCACGCCGGGGGGCGCGACTACCTCGTACCGGAGGACATCGATGAGGACACACACCCCTTCGAGTCGGGATGCGTACCGATCGACTGGCGTCAGCACCTCGACGAGACTCCCGCCGCCCATGTGGTCTTCCTGATCGATGCCTGCCGTGAGGGAATCGATCAGGAATCAATGGGCGTGGCGGGGGTCAGGCAGTGGAGCCGCCAGAAGATCAGCGCGGCGTTGCGGCGCAAGGTGGCTTACGTATACGCCTGTTCGCCGGCGCAGCTCGCACTGTTCGTGCGCACACACGAGTCGCCCGTGGATGCGGTGCCCGGTGTCGGACCGGGGGAATCGTTCAGCATTTTCTCGCGTTCGCTGTCGGATGTCCTTTCCGCCCGGCCATCGACCGCGCCGCTCGCCCTCGACGAGTTCAAGGACGCGGTTCAGGACCGGATGACAGAGCTGCACCGCGCATATCGGAAGAGGGGCGAGCCGCAGACGCTGCGAATCGTCACCGACATCCCGTCCGACGGGTTCTTCTTCCTGCCCGTGTCAAAGACTCCGGCGACGCGACTCTCTCGCCCCTCCGCGGGCACGAACACGCGTGCGGCAACGTACGACAGCGCGGCTATGAGCGTTGGTGCCGGTGTTTCCGCGCCGACCAGAAAATTCGGCATCCGGCGTGCTCGACGACCACTCTCCGTGCTGGGACTGCTCGGCCTGCTCGGTGCAACGGCCTGGGCCGTGGCCTCCCTTAACGGCAACGACAAGAATGACGGCGAAAAACCCAGCAAGACCAGAACCGATGTCTCGGCCACGGCCGGCCCTTCCGGATCCGGATCCAAATCTCCGAGCGCCGGCACCGAAGAGAGCCATTCCGAGGCACCGACCCTCTTCAGCCTCCCCAATTGCACCGCGAGTGACGTGGATTTCACGGTGCGCAGTACCCACAACGTCTATGAGCCCGGCGAGGATCCTCAACTCAAGCTGACCGCCACGAATCCCTCCAGCAGGAACTGCAAGCTGGATCTCGGCCCGGCGGAAACCGTCATCACGGTCACTCAGGCAGGCGACGAGGCCGCGCTCTGGTCCTCCGCCGACTGCCCGGACGGCTCCGGCAGCCTCCTCGTCCTGGTACCCGCCGAAGGCCGGGCGACCCGGACGGTCGAGTGGAACCGCAAGCCCAGCGCCCCCGAATGCGGTATCCCTTCGACGAGCTCGGCGCCCGCAGGCACCTACCTGGTGGAGGCACGGGCGCCCGGGCTGACGAAGGCACAGACCTCATTCGTACTGGAGCAGGGCTGAGCCAGGGCGTCCCCGCTGCCGACTCCCCACCACCTCGACTTTGTCGATACGTCCGGACAAGCCCATTGACATCACCCTCGGGCGGCCGCATGGTACCTGTCACTAGAGCGCGCTACTAACGCGCTCCAGCCGAATCCATCGGGCGGAACCCGTGAACCTCCCCCACCTGAGAACCCGCCCTGATCAGCACAGCGAGGTGCATGGGACATGCGCAGACACCACCGAGCCGCCGCTCTGACCGCCACCGTGCCGGCCGCCGCCCTGTTCGCGACCGGCTGCTCCAGCGGCTCCGGCGGCAAGAAGCCCGAGGAGGGCGCGGCGGACGCGTCGGCGGGCAAGGCCACCACCCCCGGATGACGGTGGCCATGATCACCCACGCGGCACCCGGCGACACCTTCTGGGACCTGATCCGCAAGGGGGCCGAGGCGGCCGCCGCCAAGGACAACGTCAAGCTCGTCTACTCCTCCGACCCCAGCGCCGGCAACCAGGCCAATCTGGTGCAGAACACCATCGACCAGAAGGTCGACGGCATCGCGCTGACCGCCGCCAAGCCCTCCGCCATGAAAGCCGTCGTCGCCAAGGCCACCGCCGCCGGCATCCCGGTCGTCGGCTTCAACGCCGGCCTCGACGACTGGAAGGACCTCGGCATGCTCGAATACTTCGGCCAGGACGAGAACATCGCCGATGCCGCCTCGGTGAGCGGCTCAACGAAACCGGCGCCAAGCACGCCCTGTGCGTCATCCAGGAACAGGGCCACATCGCCCTCGAAGCCCGCTGCGCAGGCCTGAAGAAAGGCTTCAAGGGCACCACCGACACCCTCTACGTCAACGGCACCGACATGCCCTCCGTGAAGTCCACCATCACCGCCAAGCTCCAGCAGGACTCCCCCATCGACCAGGTCGTCACCCTCGGCGCCCCCTTCGCCCTGACCGCCGTCCGGGACGGCAAGGTCGAGTTCGCCGTCGACCAGCAGCCCTACCTCCAGGGCTACCTCTCCATCGACTCCCTGTGGCTGTACAAGACCAACGGCAACTTCAGCGGCGGCGGCACCTCCCCCGTCCTGACCGGCCCGCCTTCATCACCAAGGACAACGTCGACGCCGTCGCCGAATTCGCCGCCAAGGGAACCCGGTAACCCCAGGAACGGGCGGGGCGGGGCCGGCCGCGTTCGCGACGGGGCTCGGCCGGCCTCGCCTCCCCGCTCTACCGGGCCGGCTCCTCGGGGGCCGGCCCGCTCGTGCCCCGGACGACGAGCTTCGGGTCCAACACGGCCTCGCGCGGCTCCAGTTCCCGGTTCTCCAGGCGCTCCACGGCGAACCGCACCGCGCTCTGGGCCATCAGCACCGCGTCCTGACGGACCGTCGTCAGGCCGATCGGCATCAGGTGGGAGAGGTGGCTGTCGTCGTAGCCGACGACCGACATGTCGCGCGGGACCTCGACGCCCGCGCGGGTCAGGGACATCAACAGGCCCAGGGCACAACGGTCGTTGCCCGCGAGGACGGCGGTGGGCAGAGGCAGCCCCCGGTCCCGCTCGGCGATGAGCAGCAGGCCCGTCTCGATGCCCGACTCCTCGGTGTGGGCGCCGGGGATGACCCGCGCCTCGGACTCCAGACCGTGCCGGCGCATCGCGGCCCGGTACGCGCGGCGCCGCTCGGCCGAGCCGGGGCCGCGACCGCCGTCGATGTGCACGATCCGGCGGTGACCCAGCTCCACGAGGTGGTCCATGGCCTGCCGTACGCCCTTGCCCTCGGCACTGTGCACGAAGTCCACATGGGCGCCCGGGGCGCGGCGGGCGACCGAGACGGTCGCCGCCCGGTGTCCGAGCTCGTCGAGGTAGGCCGGTTCCGCGTCCGGGGCGAGCAGGATCAACCCCTCGCAGCGGTGACTGAGCAGCGCCTCGATCGCCTTGGCCTCGCCGCGGCCCGGGGTGGTCCCGGAGAGCAGGACGTCGTAGCCGAGCCGTTCGGCCTCCGGATAGATGCCCTCGATCAGGTCCGTGTGGAAGATCTGGTGCACGATGAACATCACGCCGAGGGTGCGGCTGCGACCACGCGCGAGCAACCGGGCGGCGCTGTCGGGCCGGTAGCCGATCTCGTCGGCGACGCGCAGGACCCGTTCGCGGGTCTCCTGGCTCGCCCCCGGCTGGTTGCGGAAGACGATCGAGACGAGCGCCCGGGACACGCCCGCCTTGTCGGCGACATCCGCCATCGTGGGCCGCTGCCTGCCCGATCCGTCCACCTGTGCTCCTACTTTCGACGCCGCTCACCTTAGCCGGGACTCGAAATCGCCGGCCGGGTCCCGAAAACTTCCCGCGACAAGCTATTGACATGACATTTGGACCAGCGTCATCGTACTCGGACTAGAGCGCTCTAGTAGAGCGCGACAGCATATTCGTCCACTGACTACCGTCCCCTCCCCGAAGGACTCGTCATGGCAACGGCGCCGACCCCGCTCCGCACCACCGCGGGCAACCTCTGCCTGGGCTCCGCCCCCGACTCCTGGGGCGTCTGGTTCCCCGAGGACGACCAGCAGGTCCCCCACACCCGCTTCCTCGACGAACTCGCCGCGGCAGGCTACGAGTGGCTCGAGCTGGGGCCGTACGGCTACCTCCCCACCGACCCGCAGCAACTCAAGGAGGAGCTGACCTCCCGCAACCTCCAGGTCTCCGGCGGCACCGCCTTCGGCGCCCTGCACCGCCCCGAGGCCTGGGCCGACATGCTCGCCCACGTCCGCCAGGTGGCCACCCTCACCGCCGCCGCCGGCGCCCACCACCTCGTCCTCATCCCACCCATGTACCGCGACGAGAAGACCGGCGCCTACACCGAACCCCCCGAGCTCACCGCCGAGCAATGGGCCGGCTTCGGCAAGACCGCCGACCGCCTCGGCAAACTGCTCCTCGACGACTACGACATACGCCTGGTCATCCACCCGCACGCCGACAGCCACATCCAGACGCAGCCCGAGATCGAACGACTCCTCAACGAATCCGACCCCCGCTACACCAACCTCTGCCTGGACACCGGCCACGTCGCCTACGGCGGCGGCGACAACCTCGACCTCATCCGCCGCTTCGGCGAGCGCGTCGGCTACGTCCACATCAAGCAGATGGACCCCGACATCCTCGCCCAGGTGACCGCCGAGAACCTCTCCTTCGGCGAAGCCGTCAGACGCGGGGTGTGTCTCTCGCCCCCGGCGGGCGTACCGAAGCCCGCCGATGTGGTGGCCGAACTGGCCAAGCTGGACGCCGAGTTGTTCGTGATCGTCGAGCAGGACCTGTATCCGTGCGCACCCGAGGTGCCGCTGCCGATCGCCGTACGCACGCGTGAGCACCTGGCGGGCTGCGGCCTGGCCGGGACCCGGCGCCCGGCTCTGACGACTCACGACCGGTGAGGAGGCGGCCCATGGCAGTCAGCGACGACACGACACAGACCCCCGCGGCCGTCACGGACGACACCCCGCCGGCGGTGTCCCGCCGGCTGCGGCTCATCACCATGATCGCCACGTTCGGCGGACTCCTCTTCGGCTACGACACCGGTGTCATCAACGGCGCCCTGCCCTATATGACCGACGACCTCGGCCTGACCGCGGTCACCGAGGGCATGGTCACCAGCTCACTGCTGCTGGGCGCGGCGCTCGGTGCCGTCGGCGGCGGGCGGCTGTCGGACGCGCGCGGACGGCGCCGTACGATCCTCGCCCTCGCGGTGCTGTTCTTCGTCGGGGCGCTCGGCTGCACGCTGGCGCCGACGACGGCCGTCATGGTCGTGGCGAGGTTCGTGCTCGGCCTCGCGGTGGGCGGCGCCTCGGTGACCGTGCCGGTCTACCTCGCGGAGGTCTCCCCCGCCGAGCGGCGCGGCGCGCTGGTCACCCGTAATGAACTGATGATCGTCAGCGGTCAGCTGCTGGCGTTCACCTCCAACGCGATCATCGCCCAGGTGGGCGGGGAGTCCGGCGGGGTGTGGCGCTGGATGCTGGTGATCGCCACCCTCCCGGCCGTGGTGCTGTGGTTCGGCATGCTGGTCATGCCGGAGAGCCCGCGCTGGCTCGCCTCCAGGACCCGCTTCGGTGAGGCGCTGGAGGTGCTCAAGCAGGTCAGGTCCCAGCAGCGTGCCGAGGCCGAGCTCGCCGAGGTGTCCGCGCTCGCCGTCAAGGAGGAGCAGGAGAAGCTCGGCGGCTGGCAGGACATCAAGGCCACGCCGTGGATCCGCAAGCTGATGTTCGTCGGATTCGGCATCGCCATCGTGCAGCAGATCACCGGCGTCAACACGATCATGTACTACGGCACCCAGATCCTCACCGACGCCGGCTTCGCCTCCGACAGCGCACTGACCGCGAACATCGCCAACGGCGTGATCTCGGTGCTGGCCACGTTCGTCGGCATCTGGCTGCTCGGCCGGGTCAACCGCCGTCCGATGCTGATGGCCGGTCAGATCGGGACGACCGCCGCCCTGTCGCTGATCGGCGTCTTCTCCCTGGTTCTTCCGGCCGGTGACAGCCGTGCCTTTGCCGTGCTCGCCATGACCGTCACCTTCCTCGCCTTCCAGCAGGGCGCGATCTCGCCGGTGACCTGGCTGATGCTGTCGGAGATCTTCCCGATGCGGATGCGCGGCTTCGGCATGGGTGTCGCGGCCGTGGTGCTGTGGCTGACCAACTTCGCGATCGGGCTCGTCTTCCCGTCGCTGGTCGCCGGCATCGGCATCTCCAACACGTTCTTCCTGTTCGTGGTGGCGGGCCTCTTCTCGCTCACCTTCGTGAAGCTCTGCGTCCCCGAGACGAAGGGCCGCTCACTGGAAACCCTCGAAGCCGAACTCCGGGCGCGCTTCTCCTAGTTAGGAACTGAACCATGACCGTACGTGTAGGCGTCATCGGCGCCGGCGGGATCGGCAAGGAGCACATCCGGCGCCTGACCGAAACCGTCACCGGCGCCCGTGTCACCGCCGTCACCGACATCGACGCCGCCCGCGCCGAGGAGGCGGCGACACCGGTCGGCGCCCGAGTGCTGCCCGGCGGTGCGGCAGTGGTCGCCGCGGACGACGTCGACGCCGTCCTCGTGACGTCGTGGGGACCGACCCATGCCGAGCACGTGCTGAACGCGATCGCCGCCGGAAAGCCGGTGTTCTGCGAGAAGCCGCTGGCCACCACCGCCGAGGACTGCCTGAGGATCGTCGAGGCCGAGACGGCACACGGCCGCCGCCTGGTCCAGGTCGGGTTCATGCGCCGCTACGACGCCGGATACCGGCAGCTGAAGCAGGTCATCGACTCCGGCCGGATCGGCGAGCCGCTGATCGTGCACTGCGCCCACCGCAACCCGACCGTCCCGGAGTCGTACACCTCCTCGATGGCCGCCCTCGACACGGCGGTGCACGAGGTGGACGTGCTGCGCTGGCTGCTGGACGACGAGATCGTCTCCACCCAGGTGCTCACCCCGCGCGCCACGAGCAAGCGGTTCGCGCACCTGAAGGACCCACAGATCATGCTCTTCGAGACCGCCAAGGGCGTCCGTATCGACCTGGAGGTCTTCGTCAACTGCCAGTACGGCTACGACATCCAGTGCGAGGCGGTCGGCGAGGAGGGCCTCGCCCGGCTGCCCGACCCGGCCGCGGTCGGTGTGCGTACCGCCGCCCTGCACAGCACCGAGGTGCTCACGGACTGGGTGGGCCGCTTCCGGGACGCCTTCGACACCGAGTTCCGCGAGTGGATCGCGGGCATCGCCGCCGGTGACGAGCCCACGGGACCGTCCGCCTGGGACGGTTACGCCGCCACCGTCATCACCGCCGCGACCGTCGAGGCCCTGGAGTCGGGCCGCGTCGTCGCCACCGACCTCAAGCCCCGCCCCGCCTTCTACGGAGGTGCCGCGTGAAAATCGCCCTCGACCCGTACATGTTCCGCGCGCTGCCCATCGACGAGATGGTGCGCACGGTCGCCCAACTCGGCTACGAGTACATCGAGTTGTCGCCCCGCGACGACTTCATGCCGTTCTTCCTGCACCCGCGCGCGGACGACGAGCGGGTGCAGGAGCTGAAGAACGCGCTGCGTGCGCACGGCGTCCGGCTGTCCTCCGTGCTGCCGCTGTACAAGTGGTCCTCGCCGGACGAGACGGAGCGGCAGGCGGCCGTCCGCTACTGGAAGCGGATGATCGAGATCACCGTCGAGCTGGGATGCCCGCTGATGAACTCGGAGTTCAACGGCCGCCCCGAGCGCGCCGCCGAGAGCGAGGCGGCGTTCTGGCGCTCGCTGGAGGAACTGCTCCCGGTCTTCGAGCGTGAAGGCATCGCTCTGAACGTGGAGGCGCACCCGGACGACTTCTGCGAGGAGAACACCCCCGCCGTCGACCTGGTCCGCGCGATCAACAAGCCGTGGGTGAACTACCTGTACTGCGCCCCGCACTCCTTCCACCTGTCCGGGTCGGATCCGACGGCCGACATCGCGGCGATGATGCGCTACGCCGGTGACAAGCTCCAGCACGTGCACATCGCGGACTCCTTCAACCACAAGGGTTCGTCCGGTCTGCGCTACATCCTCAACCCGCCCGGCACCCCGGCCCGTATCCACCAGCACCTGGACATCGGCCAGGGGGAGGTCGACTGGGAGGCCTTCTTCGGCACGCTGCGCGAGCTGAACTTCGACGGCGTCGCCACGGCCTGCGTCTTCGCCTGGGAGGAGCGGGCCGAGGAGTCCTCGGCGTTCATGCTGGACCGCATCCGCAAGGAACTCGCCGCGTAAGCGGTACCGAGGTCAGCGGTACGGAGGTTCAGGCGGCCTCGAGCGCGAGCGGCAGTGCGCTCGGGCCGCTGAGGAAGGGGGTGTGGACGGGCTTCGCGGGGCCCGATCAGGCTGTAGCAGTTGGTCCAGCCGGCCGGCCCGGGGCGTGTCGCCGGGCCCCCGGCGACCGGCTCAGCCGCCGCGGCGGTCCGCCCTGCGCTGTGCCAGCCACAGGGCGACCGTCTCCGCGATGGGCTGCCCGCTCTCCAGCTCGACGAAGCCGAACTGGCCGCCCTGGTTGCACTCCAGGAACCACCAGATGCCGTCCTCGTCCTCGGCGAAGTCGAAGGCCGCGTACGCCAGTCCGGCCAGAGTGACGTACTCGTGCACCGACTTGCCGATGCGGTCGGGGACCGGGACCGGCACCCAGGTGTGCCCGGTGTCGCCGTAGCGGCCGTCGACCTGGCCCGGTTCGGCGGTCTTGCGCGCGGCGAACAGCCGGGTGCCGACGCTGGTCAGCCGGATGTCGGCGCGCTTGGGCACGTACCGCTGGAGCAGCGCGGGCCCGGCCGCGACGGCCGAGAAGTCGGCGTCGGGGCCGACGAGTGTGGTGGGCAACGCCAGCGACGGGTCGTCGGGCGGCGGCCCCGAGGCGGATTTCACCACCACGTCCCGGTACTCCTCGGCGAACTCCCGCGCCAGCCTGGGCGCCGTGGTGAACACCGTCGGCGGCACGGCGAAGCCGCTGAGGTGGGCGACCCTCAACTGCCAGGGCTTCAGGCGGGCCTGGTCGGCGTTGCGCGGGTGGTTCATCCACCGTGCGCTGGCCGAGTGCAGCATCCCGTAGAGCGCCTGCCGGGTCTCGGCGGTCAGCCACGGTGAGGGATGTGCGGCGTGCGCGGCGGGCTCGCCGGGCCTGCGCACCCAGACGGAGCGCAGCCCGCTCATGCTGAGCACATGCCCGTTGACCGACAGGTGGCCGTCGAAGTCGCCGTGCGCGTAGTCGGCGGACAGCACGGCCTTGCCGGGCAGGTCGGCGGGATCCAGTCGCAGCACGGGCGTGCCCATGCCGTGCAGTTCGGCCACCACCATGTCGGCTGTCACGTCCTCTTCGGACGTGAGGATCAGTACGGTCATTCGCGGCCGGATCGTCAGTCGTCGAAGTGGGTCGCGGACCCGGCGGTGGACGTCGTCGTGCCGACGGCGAGCAGGAGGTCCGGGTCACTGACGGCGGGGCGGCCGTCGGGGAGCACGTTCAGCTGGCGGGCCGGGTCGAAGTGATAGGGCGTCACCGCGTCGGCAAGTCCCCTGGGAGAGGCGTAGTTGAGGGTGAACGGTCGCACTCGAAACCTCCGGGTCGTGTACTGCGTGCCTTGACGTCACTTACGCGTTCCTTGCGTAAGGAATTCACTACTTACTGCCACATCGGCGTGAAGGCCGTCACATCAACTGCACGAGTCGCGCAGGCCTTCCTCACTGATTACTCACCGAATGAGGCGTCACATTTGTCACAGGAGTCTCTGAAGTCACTCTGGAGTCACAAGGAGCGCACTGGTCAGGCGCGCGTCTCGTCGTCCTCCGGAGCGTCGACGCCGATATCCGCCTCGACGACAGAAGTGCTCCAGCGGCATGCGAGCGGTCGGTCCGCACGACACGTCGCGGCCGTCCCCGAGATCGAGGGCCACTCCGAGGACCTGCATCCCCGGCGTGGCGCCGTACTGGGCGCAACTGTCGCCAGGGGATGATCGGTTGATGTTGCAGGCCCGGTGCGTACGCCGTGTTCCTCAGCCGCTCCGCGGCGGTCCACAGGGCGGTGGTCAGGCGCTGGGCGTCCGCGTCGGCTGGGTCCGCGGGCCGATCACGGGATCCGCCGTTCTCGCGTGAGCATGGCAGATCCGCGTGGCCGGGCCGGTCGCCCGTGTCGACCGGTCCGGCCACGGGACACCATCAGCGGAACGCGCGCTTGTCCGCGTGCAGCGGGGCCGAGAGCCGGATGGTGATGAACTCGTTGTCGTCCGCCTTGCCCGCCGTACGGCCGGAGGAGAAGGGGAAGTTGTTGTCGTTCAGGACCGCCAGCGTCCGGTCGTCGACGAGGTTCACGTCCTCGATCGTCTGGAACGGGAACCGGAACGTCTCCCCGAAGCCGCCGAGCCCCTTGGGGTTGGCGATGTCGAGGAGGTCGGCGACCAGGGTCTTGTCCATCAGGCCGTCGCCGTTGCGGTCGCGGGTGTCGGCCAGGTAGATGCGCTTGAACCTGGCCGTGTCGCCCTGCCCGCCGTCGCGCTCGATGACCAGGAAGCGGTGCCGGTCGACGGCGATGGCGTCGCCGATGGCGTTCGATGTCGACTCCAGACGGTAGACGAAGCGCTTCCCGGTGTAGGCGCGCTCGCACAGGTCGAACTCGCTGAACCGCAGGTCGCCGGGCGTGTCGCCGGTCACCGTGCCCTCGAGGAGCGGATAGAGGTGTCGGCCGTCCACGGAGCGGACCAGGCCCTCGAAGCCCTTGCTGCTGCCGATGTTCGGCTGCGCACCGTTCAGGTACGGGTTCTCCGGCGCCTTCACCCCGTCGAGCGCGATGGGCGCCTCCAGGAGGCGGCCCTTGGCGGAGAAGTGCAGCAGCCAGGGGCCGAACTCGTCACCGATCCAGTACGTGCCGTCCGGCATCCGCTGGATCGACTCGACGTCGAAGTCGGCGCCGGTGAGCACCCGGTCGGCCCGCGTGAGCGGAAACGGCACATGGCGGTCGGGGTCGCTGAGGTTGAACCCGCCGAGCACGGTGACCTTTCCGGTCCGCGTGTCGGGCTTGATGCGGTGGACGCGGAGCAGGAAGTCGGCGCTGTTGGCCTTGTTGCCGTACCCGTTGTCCGAGAGCGCGTCGAAGGTGCCGTCGCGCCGGTTCACGACGCCGCTGAAGCCCTGGACGGGCTGGTGGGCGAAGGGTGCCGCTATCCCGTTGAAGGGTCCCGCGCCGATGGCGGAGCCGGACGGCTCGCTGCCCGGCACGAACGTCTCGGCGGGCAGGGACGCGAAACCGGTCAGGGTGGCCCGGCCGAAGTCCGGTGTCCCCTGGTCGGCCACGGCGGGGGACGCGAGGCCGGCGGTCAGCACCGCGGCGCTGACCATGATCGTGATTCTTCTCATGGCGCGCACAGTAAGAGCGCGGAGTGACGGGTGTGCCAACGACAGGCGTCCAGTCAGGGCGTCGGCATTCCTCCGCCCTGGAGCCGTTCCAGGTCGGAGGGGCGGACCTGGATCACGAGGAGGGCGATCACCGCGGCGATCGCGGTGAAGATCGCGGCCATGATGAAGGCGGCGGAGACGCCGGCGGTGAGGACCTCGTCGCCCCAAGGTGGCGGGAGCTGGCCGGTGCGCTGGAAGCTCAGCCGCTCCGCTGGGGTGGCGTCGGCCCGGAAGGCAGACATCTGCTTGTCCATCTCGTTGTTGCTGGCCGTGCCGAACATCGTGACCAGGATGGACAGTCCGAGGGAGCCGCCGACCTGCTGGGTCGCGTTGAGGAGTCCGGAGGCGGCACCCGTCTCATGGGTCCGCACATTGGACAGCGCCATCAGGGTCAGGGACACGAACTCCATGCCCATGCCCATGCTGAAGACGAGGATCGGGCCGAGAATGCTGCCCGCGTAGGTGGAGTGGACATCGGTCAGGGTCAGCCAGGCAAGGCCGGCGGCGGCCAGGATCGCGCCCGTGACCATGAAGGGCTTCGGCCCGTACCTCGGCAGGAGTTGGGAGGCGAGCCCGGCGCCCACCGCGATGACGGCGCTCACCGGGAGGAAGGCCAGTCCGGCCTGGATCGGGCTGAAGTCCAGCACGTTCTGCACGAAGAGGGTGAGGAAGAAGAACATGCCGAAGATCGCGGCGGCGAGACTCAGCATCATGCCGTAGGTGCCCGCGCGGTTGCGGTCCGCGAACATGTGCAGGGGCGTGATCGGCTGCCGGGAGCGCCGCTCGATGAAGACGAACAACAGCAGGAAGACCACGGCCCCGGCGAACGCGGCCAGGGTGAGCCCGTCCCGCCAGCCGTCCTGCGCGGCCCGGATGAACCCGTACACCAGCAGCACCATGCCGACGGTGGAGGTCAGCGCGCCCGCTATGTCGAAGTGCCCGGGGTGGCGCTCGGACTCCCGGATGTAGCGCGGCGTGGCGAGCGCGATGAGCAGCCCGATGGGCACGTTGACGAACAGCACCCAGCGCCAGTTGAGCCACTCGACGAGGATGCCGCCGGCCAGCAGCCCGATCGCGCCGCCGCCCGCCGACACCGCGGCGAAGACGCCGAAGGCCCGGTTGCGTTCGGGCCCTTCACGGAAGGTCGTACTGATGAGGGCGAGCGAGGTCGGGGACGCGATGGCGCCGCCGACACCCTGGAGGGCGCGTGCGGCGAGGAGTTGCCACGAGTTCTGGGCCATTCCGCCGAGCAGCGAGGCCAGGACGAAGAGCAGCACGCCGAAGATGAAGACGCGCCGTCTGCCGAGGATGTCGCCCATTCTGCCGCCGAGCAGCAGCAGGCCGCCGAAGGTGAGCGTGTAGGCGTTGATCACCCAGGACAGGCTGGTCGTGGAGAAGTCGAGCGAGCGCTGGATGTCCGGGAGGGCGATGTTCACGATGGTGATGTCGAGCACCACCATCAGCTGACAGGACGCGATGACCAGCAGCGCCATACCGCTGCCACGGCCCTCGCCCCGCTCCGTCTCCTGCGGGGTGGTCCGTGCTTCGGGGGTCGGCTCCGGATTGCTCATGGCTTCGCGCCATCGGCGGCGGGTGGTCGGTTCGGGTTCCCGCCACCATTCGACCGTACGCCGCAGCCGTACGGCCATCCAGTCGATCACCGGGCCGGCTACGGCGCCCCAGGTCAGCGGCCGGTGCGGATCAGGCCGGTGAGATAGCGCCACAGCGACGAGCGCTGCCGGCCGGCCTGGTCCGGCAGCACCGGCGCGGTCGCCTCCGGTGCCGGCTCGGCGGCCGTGTCCTCGGCCGCCCGCCCTGCGGACGCCCGCTGCGGTGCCGTTGACCGCCCGGCCGCCATGGGCTGCGCGGGCACCGGGGCGAGTTCGTACCGGACGGGCAGTGAGCGCAGTCCGCGCATGAACGGTGAGGAACGCCAGGGCAGTTGGTCGGCCGGGAGGGCGAGGTCGAGATGGGCGAACCGCTCGAAGAGCCGGCCCACGCCGACCGCCGCGACCGTGGAGGCGAGCTCGCGTGCCGGGCACTGGCGGCGGCCCGCGCCCCAGGACAGGTGGGCCCGGGTGCTGATCGTGCTGTTCGGCGCGACGTGGTCGGCGAAGAGCGGGTCGGCGTGCGCGGCGGCGGAGGAGACCCACACCGGGTCGCCCGCCCGGATCGTGTAGTTGCCGAGCGGGGTGTCCTCGGCGGCGAAGCGCGGCACGAAGTTCACCAGCGGCGGCTTGCGCATGACGACCCGGTTCATGGTCTCCCGGATCATCCCGGCGGACAGGCTGGCGCGGACTCCGCCGTCGCCGGAGACGACCTCGACCACGGTGTTGGACATCAGGATGCCGACGTGGTCGGAGGTCATGCCGAGCAGCATGAACAGCTCACGGGCCAGTTCGTCGAGCGAGAGCCCGGGATGCGCGGCCAGCAGATACGAGGGGAAGTCGTCCCCCGGCTCCTTCAGCTTCACGGCGGCCAGTTCGGCGAGCGTCGCGAGGAGCCGCTCCAGGGCGGGCTCCGCGTCCGGTCCCGCGTCCAGGACCCGCCACATGTCCATCAGCGCGTCGTCGCCCTGCGAGCCGGGGAAGCCGAGCAGATGACTGGCCACCATCAGCGGCAGCGGGCGGGAGAACTGTGCGGACAGGTCCGCCACGCCCGTGCCGCCGCCCTGCCCGATGAGGGTGATCAGTTCGTCGGCGTAGGCGGTGACGGCGGCCTTCAGCCGCTTCGCCTGGGGATGCACCGGGTCCTGGAACGGCTTGAGCGCCGCGTCCCACGCCCTCCGGAGCGGCTGGTACCCGGGACCGCCCTGGATCAGCACGTGGTTGACCTCCAGGGACGGCCCGAGCGGCCAGTCGGCGGGCACTTCGCCCGCCGAGCGGGCCCGCCAGTTCTCCAGGCCCTTCGGCCAGCCGTCGTCGTCCTGGAGTACCTCCAGCGCCTCCCGGTAGCCGAGCACCAGCCAGGCCGGCACGCCGAGCAGATCGACCGGGGCGACGGGTCCGTGCTGCTGCCTCAGCCGCTCGTACACGAGCGAGGGACGCGTCTCGTAGTCGCGGGTCAGCAAGGGCTGGGGAGCCAACTCCTCGAGCCTGGCGCCGTCGACGCCCAGGGATCCGCTTCCACCGACCTCGGACTCCATCTGCCCGTCGCCCCCTCCGACACTCCCCGCACCGGTGCACTACCAGTCAGTAGCCGACAACGTGCGCGACCTTACCCCAGGGCATCGTGCGGTGGACGACGGGGGCGGCGGAGGTCATCCCGCCGACGGCGGGATGTTCTGGTTGGCGTGGAAGAAGTTGTCCGGGTCGTAGGTGTGCTTCGTCGCGGCGAGCCGGTCGTAGTGGCCGCGGTAGGTGGCGCGCACGCGGTCCGGGCTCTCGCCTTCGCCCATGAAGTTGATGTAGGAGCCGCCCATGGAGTACGGATGCAGATCGCTCCAGTAGTCGACGGCCCACTGCCGGATCAGTCCGGCGTTGGCGGGGTCCGGGTCGACGCCCGCGATCACTCCGGACCAGACGGCGTCCCGGTAGGCCCAGGCAGTGTCGTCGTCGCCGACCTGGTGGGCCTGCGCGTCCACGGGATACAGGTGCATCAGGGACAGCTCGGTGGGGAGGTTGTCACCGTACTTGTGGTGCACCTCGATCGCCGCGTCGGAGATCGTGTCGAAGAAGTCGCCGCGCCAGTACCACTGGAAGCCCTTCGGGATCAGCTCGTCGAACATGCCCTGCAGGCCGGGGTAGGGCATGGGCGTGGTGAAGTGGAAGGCGGACGGCGCCGGTTCGTTCACCGGGGTCAGCGCCTGCTCCAGGCGGTCGCCTTCCAGGTCGCCGGTGTAGCACCAGACGACGCCGCACATCTTCTGCCCGTGGATCGGCTCGGGGAAGGGCGGTCCGGACGGGATGGTGAACAGGGTGAAGAAGCCGTTGAGGTCCGGTGGCGCGGCGGGCAGGAACTCCCGGTACCAGCGCAGCACTTCCGGTGTGCGGTCGACCGGCCACACGGTCACCGCGACGCCGACCGTGCCCACCGGGTGCAGCCGGAAGGTGAACGAGGTGACGACGCCGAAGTTCCCGCCGCCGCCCCGCAGCGCCCAGAACAACTCGGGGTGCTCCTCCTCGGACGCGGTGACGAAGGTGCCGTCGGCGAGGACGACGTCGGCGGACAGCAGGCTGTCGACGGTCAGGCCGTACTTGCGGGTGAGATGACCGTGGCCGCCGCCGAGGGTCAGGCCGCCCACGCCCGTCATCGAGATGATGCCGGTCGGCACGCCCAGGCCGAACGTGTGGGCCGCGTGGTCCAGGTCGCCCAGCTGCGCGCCGCCGGCCACCTGTGCGGTCATCGCGCCCGGGTCCACGCGCACCCCGCGCATCGTCGACAGGTCCAGGACGAGCGCGTCGTCGACCAGACACAGGCCCGGTCCGCTGTGGCCGCCGCCGCGCACGGCGAGCTCCGCTCCGGTGTCCCTGGCGAAGGAGATCACGGTCCGCACGTCCGCCACGTCCACGCACTGCGCGAAGGCGGCCGGTCGCCGGTCGATCATGGCGTTGTAGATGCTGCGGGCCTGGTCGTAGCCCGGGTCCCGGGGGGTGATGACGGGCCCCCGCAGTCCCTCCCGCAGGCCGTCCAGTGCCGTTCCGTTGATGCCGCCCATGGCCGGACCCCTCTGTGTGAAGACGGTGAACCGCGGACGGATGACGGCGCCGACGTCCGGGCGGGCCGCGGGGGCGTGGTCAGCGGATCCGTTCGCACCTCGTGTCGATGTCGGCAGGACGCAGCGGCCCCGCCGTGTCCCAGTCTTCACCCGTCCCCGGACGGCCGCACGTCGGACCTAGAAGCTGAAGGTCATGAACGCCCCGAGGCCGCGATCGGCCGCCTCGCCGAAGAACTCGACGAGTTCCTGGTAGGTGTCCTCGAGCCAGTCCTCGCCGCCGACCTCCCAGATGCGGGGGTACACATCCTCCTTGGTCATCTTCTCCGCGTCGTAGTGTGCCGCCAACCGATCCCACGGGGTGGCGCGCAGTTGACGTGCCACGGTCCTGACGTCGTCCGCGGAATACCCGAACAGGGTGCCGTCCTCCAGTATCGGGAACCCGTCCATCAGGAACTCGAGTTCCACGTCGGTCTCGTCGAGCAGGAACTGGAGGCCGGCCCACTTCTTGTCCAGGCCGACGTCGGGACGGCCCGGCAGCGGGTCGTCGTCGTTGTCGTAGAGCTCGTAGACGAACTCATCGGCCCAACTCGGGTCCTTCTCGGCCCTGTCCAGCTCTTCCGTGGTCGCGCCGACGAACGAAATGTACATGCCCATGGCAGGCAGTCCCCCTTGGGTGAAACGGCTTGGTGGACCGACCGTTCGACACCTTGATCGATCCGACGACGGCGAGTGTTCCACAGGGCACTGACAACGGCCCGATGCCCCTCTGTTACGCTCCCCGGGCCTCCCTCGGGGGAAGTCCGGTGAGAGTCCGGCGCTGACCCGCAACGGTGTGCGTGGGGACCTGGTGGTCCGCCGCGCGAGCCCGATCGCCCGTGGTTGGCGCGACCCGTTGACTGCTCGCCGTGGACTGCGAGAGGGGACCGCGCGGCCGGCACGGTCGTACGGGCTGTCTCCCTGCTCTCTGTTCACATGCGGCCCGAGGCGAAGGACCACCCCGCCCGTGCACCGAAGTCCGCCCCGGACACCGACACCGACCCCGACCCCGCGATCCGGTCCGTCGCGCGTCTCCGTCGTGCCACTCGCCCTTGTACTGGGGCTGGTTCTGCTCGTCTCGCTCGTGTGCGGGGTCGGGCTCGGAGCCGCCGGCATCGGGTGGGGCGATGTCTTCCGGCTGCTGTGGGCGGGGCTGACCGGCGGGGCCATCGACGCCCGTGACGTGGCCGCGTACACCATCGTCTGGGAGATCCGGCTGCCGCGCGCCGCGCTCGGCGCGGTCGTCGGAGCCGGGCTCGCGGCCGTAGGGGTCGCCGTGCAGGCGATGGTGCGCAACGCGCTCGCCGATCCGTTCGTGCTGGGTATCTCCTCGGGCGCCGCGGTGGGCGCCAACGCCGTGATCCTGCTGGGGGCGTTCGCGGGGCTGGGGGTCTGGGCGCTGTCCCTGTCCGCCTTCGGCTCGGCGCTCGTGGCGATGACGCTGGTGTACGCCGTGGCCCGCTCGCCGCACGGCCTCACCCCGCTGCGGCTGATCCTCACCGGGACGGCACTGGCGTACGGCTTCGAGGCCGTCACCACCGTCATGGTGTTCGGCGCCGCCCGGGGCGAGGCCGCCCGGTCCGCGATGATGTGGCTGCTGGGGAGCCTGGGCAGTGCGACCTGGGCCCAGGTGCCGCTCGCCGCGGTGACCGTGGCGGCCGGGTGGGCGTGGCTGCGGTGGCGGGCGGAGGCGCTCAACGCCCTTGCCATGGGGGACGAGACGTCCGCCGCGCTCGGCATCCGACCGGCGGGGCTGCGGCGGGAGTTGTTCCTCGTCACCGCCGCGGTGACCGGGACCGTGGTGGCGGTCAGCGGGGCCATCGGGTTCGTCGGGCTGATGGTGCCGCATGTCGTGCGGATGCTCGTCGGCGCCGATCACCGGCGGGTGCTCGCCGTGGCGCCGCTCGCCGGGGCGGTGCTGCTGGTGTGGGCCGACCTGCTGTCGCGGCTTCTCCTGGCGCCCGCGGAGCTGCCGGTCGGGGTGATCACGGCCGTCGTCGGGGTGCCGGCGTTTTTGCTGCTGATGCGGCGCGGCGGCTACGCCTTCGGAGGTCGGTGACCATGCGGCTGGACATCGAGGGCGTCACCGTCGACGCGGCCGGGGCGCGGCTCGTCGACGACATCCGACTCGCCGTGGACAGTGGGACGTTCGTCGGGCTCGTCGGCCCGAACGGCAGCGGCAAGTCCACGCTGCTGCGCTGTGTGTACCGGGCGCTGCGACCGTCCGGTGGCGTGGTGCGGCTGGACGGTGACGACGTGCACGCCATGGCGCCCCGGGCCGCCGCCCGGGTGCTGGCCGCGCTGCCGCAGGAGTCGTCGGCCGAGTTCGACTTCACGGTCGCCGAGGTCGTGGCCATGGGCCGGCTGCCCCACCGTGGCCGTACGGCCGCCGCCGACCGGGAGATCTGCGCCGCGGCCATGGACCGCACCGGCGTCTCCCACCTCGCCGACCGCGGATTCCTCGCCCTGTCCGGCGGCGAGAAGCAGCGTGTGCTGATCGCCCGTGCGCTCGCCCAGCAACCGCGGGTGCTCGTCCTGGACGAGCCCACCAACCACCTCGACTTCGCCCACCAGTTGGACGTGCTGTCCCTGGTGCGCACCAGCGGCGTGACCGTGCTGGCCGCCCTGCACGACCTGAACCTGGCCGCCGCGCACTGCGACGTCCTGTACGTCGTCGCCCAGGGCCAGGTCGTGGCCTCGGGCGCACCGCACGACGTGCTCCAACCCGACCTGCTCGCCGAGGTGTTCGGGGTCCGGGCCCATCCGGTACGGCACCCGCAGACGGGCACGGTCCAGCTCCTGTTCGACCTTCTGCCCCAGACACCCCGAGGAACCCTAGGACCCACATGCGCAAGCTCCTGACCACCGCCCTCTGCCTCGCCGCGACGGTCACCGCGACCGGCTGCGGGGCCACGGTCGAGAAGCCGGCGGACACCAAGTCCTCGGCGGTCACCCTCACCAACTGCGGCCGCGAGGTGACGTACGAAAAGGTGCCCGAGCGGGTGGTCACCAACGACGTCGGCATCACCGAGCTGATGTTCGCCCTCGGCCTGGAGGACCGCATGGCCGGGTTCGCCATGCCGGACGACAAGGGCGATCTGACCGACGTGCCGTGGAAGGACGGCTACGACAAGGTGAAGTGGCTGTCCAAGGACCAGCTCACCAAGGAGAACGTCCTGGACGCCCGCGCCGACCTCGTCTTCGCCGGCTGGAACTACGGCTTCCGCGAGGACGGCGGCTTCACCCCCGACGCCCTGAAGAAGCTCGACGTCCCCTCGTACGTCCTCACCGAGTCCTGCCGCAACGGCCGTACGAAGTCCTCGCGCGGCATCATGCCGCCCCTGGACGCCCTGTACGCCGACCTCACCAACCTCGGGAAGCTGTTCGGCGTCGAGCAGCGGGCCGCCACGCTGATCGCCGACTTCGAGAAGCAGGTCGCCGAGGTCCGGGCGAAGGCCCCCACGGGTGCCGACCGGCCCAGGGTGTTCCTGTACGACAGCGGCCAGGACCAGCCGTTCACCTCCGGCCGTTACGCCGCACCCGAGCAGATCATCAGCGAGGCCGGCGGGATCAACGTCATGCACGACGTCCAGGACTCCTGGACCACCGTGGGCTGGGAGAGCGTGGTGGAACGGGACCCCGACGTCATCGTGATCTGCGACTACGGTGACGTGAGCGCCGAGCAGAAGAAGGAGTTCCTGCTCTCCTACGCGCCGCTGCGGAACGTCTCCGCCGTCAGGCACAAGCGGATCTTCGTCCTCGACTACGTCGACCTGGTCGAGAGCCCGCGCAACCCGTCCGCCATCGCCCGCCTGGGCACCTACCTGCGGACGGTGGCCGAGAAGCGCTGACCGCCGCTGTCGCGCGCCCGCTCGAAGTGGCTCGGCCTGCCGTCGCGGTGGACCGGGCGGCCGAGCTGTTGCGCCCTGGCGCGGGGCATCAGGGTCCAGGTGCCGTCCGGCTCGTGCAGGGCGGCGGAGTGCCAGGGGGTGGTCCAGGCGTCGGGGGCGTCGAGGAGCCGGATGCCGAACTTGGCGGCGCCGGCCGGCTGGGGATGGATCGACAGGCGTACGGCACGCGGGTGGTGTTCGGCGATCAGGGCGCCCCAGGCGCGGCTGCGCTGGATGACGCCGTACGCCCGCCTGCGGCACTCGCGCTGGAGGGCGGAGCGGGTGCCGCGGAAGTCGGCGGTGTCCTCGACGAGGAAGCGGGTGATGCCCCGGTACAGCGCGAGGGTGGTGGCGTCGGTGCGGACCTCGGCGCGCAGGGCGTCCAGGGCGGGGGCGTAGCGGTCGTGGACGCGGGCGCGTTTGGTGTCGTGCGGGAGGTCGCCGAGGACGTCCCGCAGGTCGAAGACGGAGAGGTGGCGCAGGTCCGACTGGAGTATCAGCGCGCGCAGTTCGTCCGCGTAGGCGTCTATGTGGTGGTCGGGGACGCGGATCAGGTCACCGAAGACATGGCCGTCGGAGCAGATGACGACGTGGGCGCCGGGCGGGTGGATCCGCTCGATCTCCGTGCACAGCGTGTCCAGGAAGGTGAGGGAGAGACGCTCGCCCATGTCGGGGAGGTGGCCCAGGGTCTTGGCCGGGTTGGGCGACTTGCAGGGGAAGCCGGGCAGGGTGAACAGGACGGGGGCGTCCTCGCGGACGAAGTCGGTGATCCGGCGCAGCTGGTGGGGGAACGCGTCGGCCGTGGCGCGGGTCGTGTCGGTGGTGCGGTGGTGGGGCAGGAGGAGGTTCAGGATCCGCACACCGGTGGTCTTGGGCCGGGTGTCCGGTGCGGTCGTCAGCGGCATGTCGTTTCTCCGGGGCGTGCGGGCATGGCGGCATGGCGGCATGGCGGCATGGCGGCATGCCGCCTCGGTACGCCGGGCGCGGTGGGTCAGGTGGTGGGTTCAGCCGGGGATCCGGGATCTGGGTCTGGGATCCGGGATCCGGGATCCGGGATCTGGATCTGGGACCCGGGTCAGCCGGTGCCCGGCCTCACAGCCGCCGGTCGTAGCCGACGGGAAGACGGTTCGTGCCGCGGCCCAGGACTGCCGGGATCCACTCGATGTCCTCGTCCCTGACGGCGAGGTGCAGACCGGGCAGGCGTGTGAGCAGGGTGCCCAGTGTGATCTGGAGTTCGGCACGGGCGAGGGCGGCGCCGGGGCAGAAGTGGATGCCGTGTCCGAAGGCCAGGTGAGGGTTGGGCGAGCGGTCCAGGTCCAGCGCGTCGGGGTTCTCGAACCGGCGCGGGTCCCGGTTGGCCGCGCACAGCGAGACGATCACCGAGTCGCCGGCCGGGACCCGGGTGCCGTGCAGGTCACTGTCCTGGTCGAAGAAGCGCCAGGTGGTCAGTTCGAAGGCGCTGTCGTGCCGCAGGAGTTCCTCGACCGCGCGGGGCAGGAGGCCGGGGTCGTCGCGCAGCCGGGCGAGCTGCTCAGGGTGGCGGAACAGGGCGATCAGGGCCGTCGTGATCTGGTTGGTGACCGGTTCCTGGCCCGCCACCAGCAACTGGAAGATCATCGAGTCCAGCTCTTCCTGGGACAGTTCGCCCAGGTCACGGGCGCCGACGAGGTGGCTCAGCAGGTCGTCCTCCGCGTGCTCGCGTTTGTGGGAGACGACCTCGGCGATATAACTCTCCAGGCCGTGCAGCCGTGCCTCGTACAGCGCTCGCCCCGCATCCGTCGGCCCGACGGGCTGCACGGCCTTGCCCCAGTCGCGGTCGAAACGCGCGGCCAACTCCCCCGGCAGGCCGATGACCTCGGCGAGGACCTGGAAGGGAAAGCGGGCGGCGAAGCCGGCGACCAGGTCGGCGGGCCCGGTCTCCGGAAGGGCGTCGACCAGCGAGTCGGCCAGGTCCTGGAAACGGGGCCGCAGTCGCTCGATGCGGCGCGGCGTGAAGGCGTCCGTCACGAGGCCCCGCATATGGGTGTGCTTGGGCGGGTCCTGGTGGAGGAGATGGACCTGGAGCCGCGAGTGCTGCGGCTCGGGCATGATCGAGGCCCGGGCGCGCCAGCGGTCGTTGCCCCGGTCGTGGTTCTTGCCGAGACGGTCGTCGTTCAGGGCGGCGTGGGCGGCCTCGTAGCCGGTGACGAGCCACGCCTGGACACCGCTGGGGAAGAGGACGCGGTGGACCGGGCCGGCCTCCCGCATCCGCTCGTACAACGGGTAGGGGTCGGCCTTGTAGGGGCAGCCCATCAGCGGCACGGGCTCCGGAAGGGCCTCGGCGGCCGTCCCGGTTTCCTGGAGGGTCATGAACGAGGCTCCTCGGAGGGCGAGTTCGGGTTTGCGGTGGTCCACAGGGCGAGGTCTCCCGCGCGTCCCCTCCCCCGCACTGCGGGCTGGCGGACAGCAGCCTCGGTCCAGAGGTCGGGGACGCCGGGCACCGAGTTCCCGGACTCGGCCGGAAATGTGATGAATGCGGGGTCGGCCCCGAACGGCACGGTGCCGACCTCTACGGCGTCAGGCCGTGGCGATGCCGTCCAGCTTGCCGGACTTGGCGTCCGCGACCAGCGACGAGAACTGGTCGGCGCTCATCTGTACGCGTTGCCCGAAGTCGTCCGTCAGGACGACGCGGCGCTCGGCGGAGGCGGCGGGGTCGACGAACAGTTGCGGACAGCCGCAGTCGCAGTTGCCGCAGAAGGTCGCCACCGGGTCCAGGCCTTGGAAGTCGGTCATGGTGCACACCTTTCGTGATCGTGGGCGCTCACCGGCGTGACCGCCCGGGACCAGCCCCCGAGTCACCGCTCGGGGCCGACATGGGGATACCCGCGCCGGCCGGCTCCTCCGGCCCGCTCGGACCGTCCACCGGGGCCCGGTGATCGAAGGCGATCAGCGGGTCGCCGGTCAGCGGATGCTCCGCCACGGCCGCCCGCACGCCGAACACCTCGGCCAGCAGGGCCGGTCGCAGCACCTCGCGCGGCGGACCCGAGGCGACCACGTGGCCGTCGTGCAGCACATGCAGCCGGTCGCACACGGAGGCGGCGGCGTTGAGATCGTGCAACGACACCAAGGTCGTACGACGCCGGCCGCGCAGCAGGGCGAGCAGTTCCACCTGGTGGCGGATGTCCAGGTGGTTGGTGGGCTCGTCGAGGACCAGGACGTCCGGCTGCTGGGCGAAGGCCCGGGCCAGCAGGACGCGTTGGCGTTCGCCGCCGGACAGTTCGGTGAAGCGGCGCCCGGTGTGCCGGGCCATGCCGACGTCCGCGAGGGCGCGGGCGACGACGTCCCGGTCGGTGGCGTCCTCCCCGGCGAAGGCCCGCTTGTAGGGCGTACGGCCCATGGCGACGACCTCGCGGACGGTCAGCTCGAAGTCGCCGTCCCGCTCCTGCGGGAGAGCGGCGACATGGCGGGCCGCCTCGACCGGGCTCAGCCGGCGCAGATCGGTGCCGGACAGCAGGACGCGGCCGGCGACCGGCTCGAGGTGCCGGTAGACGGTGCGCAGGAGGGTGGACTTGCCGCTGCCGTTCGGCCCGACGAGGCCGGTGATCTCGCCCTCCGCCGCGATGAGACGGGCGCCGGCGACGACCGTACGACCGGCGTACGCGACGTGCAGGTCCTCGATGTCGATCCTCAACGTCCGCTCCCCAGGCGCCGGTCCAGCAGATACAGCAGGGCCGGTGCCCCGATGAGCGAGGTGACCACGCCGACCGGCAGCTCCTGGGTGTCCATGGCCGTACGGCACACGATGTCGACGACCACCAGCAGCAGCGCCCCGAACAGCGCCGAGACCGGCAGCAGGCGCCTGTGGTCACCGCCGACGAGGAGCCGGCAGACGTGCGGCACCATCAGCGCGACGAAGGCGATCGCGCCCGAGACGGCCACCAGGACACCGGTCAGCACACTGGTCACCGTGAACAGTTCGCGCCGCAGCCGGCTGACATCGATGCCGAGTCCGGCCGCGGTCTCGTCGCCCATCAGGAGGGCGTTCAGACCCCGGGCGCGCGCCTGGAGGAACAGCCACCCGGCCGGCACCGCGGCCGCCGGTACCGCCAGCAGGTCCCAGTTCGCGCCGCTGAGGCTGCCCATGAGCCAGAACAGCACGCTGTGGGTCTGCTGCTCGTCGCCCGCCTGGAGCACGAGGTAGCTGGTGAACCCGGACAGGAACTGCCCGATCGCCACCCCGGCCAGCACCAGCCGCAGCGGCGCGAATCCGCCGCCGCGCCGGGCCACGGCCCACACGAGCGCGAAGGTGGCCAGGGCACCGGCGAAGGCCGCCCCGGACAGACCGAGGCCCAGCGCCCCACCGGTCCCGAGGCCGAGCACGATCGCGGCGACCGCGCCCAGGGAGGCGCCGCCCGAGATGCCCAGGAGGTACGGGTCGGCCAGCGGGTTGCGCACCAGCGCCTGCACCGCCGCGCCCACGAGACCGAGGCCGGCGCCGACGAGTGCGGCCAACAGGGCGCGCGGCACCCGCAGTTGCCACACGATCAGGTCGTTCGTGCCGGGACGCGGCGCCTCGCCGGACAGCCGCCGCCCCACCACGCCCCACACCTCGCCGGACGGGACGGGCGTCGAGCCCCAGGCCACGGCGGCCGTCAGCGCGGCGAGGAGGACAACGCCCAGTACCGACGCCAGCGGCCCGGCGGGCAGCGTACGGGGCTCGGGAGCCGCCTCGCGCCGCGACAGCAGGGGGGTCACGGTCAGCCGACCTTGCCGGGGTACAGCGTCTTCGCGATCTCCACGACCGTGTCGGCGTTGGTGACCCCGGCGATGGTGGTCCGCTCCGAGCCGATGCGCAGGAGATGGCCTTCCCTGACGGCCTTCAGGCCCTTGGTGGCGGAGTTGGACTCCAGCCACCTCTGTGCCTCGTCGAAGGCCTTCTCGTTCGCCGCCTCGCTGCCCCGGTTGCGCACGCCGAGCTGGATCCAGTCGGGGTTCTTGGCGATGACGTCCTCCCAGCCGACCTGCTTGTGGTCGCCGTCGCAGTCGGCGAAGACGTTGCGGGCCCCGGCAAGGGTGATGACCGCGTTGGCGACCTGGCGGTTGCACACGGCGATGGGCTGCCTGGTGCCGGCGTCGTAGTCGAAGAAGAAGTACGTGGGCCGCTCGTTCTCGGGCGTGCCGCCCACCGCCTTCCGTACGGCGTCCACCTTCGCCTTCATCCCGTCGACGAGCTCCCGCGCCTTCGCGCTCGTCCCGGTGACCGCGCCGAGCGAGGTGATGTCGTCCTGGACGGCGGCGAGGTCGGTGACCGGCCTCTTGCTCATCGCGGCGCAGGCCGTCGACTTCAGGAAGGTGTGTTTGATGCCGGCCGCCTCGAACTCCTCCTCGGTCGGGGCGTCCCCCATTCCGCCGCCCATGTTCATCGAGGCGAAGGTGTCGATGTACAGGTCGGCTCCGGAGCCGAGGAGTTTCTCCTTGGGGATGACGGTGTCACTGAGCACCTTCACCCGCTGTGCCCGCGCGTCGAGTTCTCCGGGCAACGTGCCCTTGCCGGGCGGGAAGCCGGTGCCGATCACCCTGTCCCCGGCGCCCAGCCGGAGCAGCAGTTCCAGGCTGGAGGCGTTGCTGGTGACGATGTTCCGCGGGGCTTCGGTGAAGGTGGTCCTGGCGCCCGCGCAGTCGGTGACGGTGACCGGGTGACCCGCCGAGCCGCCGTCCTTGCCGGCCGAGGGACCCGCCTGGTCGCCGCCCCCACCGCCGCAGCCCGCCGCCAGCAGGCCGCCGAGAACCGCGGCCGTCGTGGCCCGCCCCACACGAGAACGCATCGAAACTCCCCGAAATCACTGGATACACGGGCGGAACTCCGCCGCCCGATCCAGTAGTCGGGGCGAACCCGGTGTCAGTTCCCGTCGGCGGAAACTGACACCGGGTCTCCCGGTCAGGCCGCCGCGGCAGCCGGTTCGGCCACCATCACCGCGTCCGCCTCGGCCTCGGCCTCGGTCAGCAACTCGACGAGGGTCGCCCGGGCGCGGGCCACGCGCGAGCGGACCGTCCCGACGGGGCAGTCGCTCAGCTCGGCCGCCTCCGCGTAGGGCAGGCCCGCCAACTGGGTCAGCACGAACGCCTCGCGGCGCTCGTCGGGCAGCGCGTCCAGCAGGTCGAGCAGGGCGACGCCGTCGTCGAAACCGGGCAGGCCGGTCGGCTGGGCGCGTTCCGCCAGCAGCGTCCAGTCGTCGGCGTCGGACAGTCGGGGCCGGGCCGCGGCGTACCGGTGGCTGTCGATCACCGCGCGGCGCGCGATGGACAGCAGCCAGGCACGCGCCGACGAGCGGCCCTCGAACCGGTGCAGGCTGCCGAGCGCCCGCAGGAACGTGTCCTGCGCCAGGTCGTCGGCGGCCTGCGGATCGGCGGACAGATGGGCCACGTACCGCACGACGTCACGGTGCAGGGAGCGGACGAACCGGTCGGCCGCGTCCGGGTCACCGCTGCGGGCGGCGAGCGCCCAGGCGGTCGTCGCCTCGTCCCACGAGGCCGTCTTGGAGGGGGTGTCCGCCATCGTGTGTCTCACGCTGGCCGCGCGTGAGGAGGGCAGGGCAGGAGTGATCACCTGAATCCTTCTCGGGTAGACCGGGCTCCGGTGCGGCGAAAGGCACGGCGAAGGACCGGCGGCGGGCACGACGGCTCCGCCACCGGGCACCTGGGCACGTGAGACGTACGGGTACGTACGCCGTACCGGAGGAGTCCGGGGTTGCGGGGAACGGCCGTACGCGGGTACGGCCGAGGCCCGAGGCGCGGCCGGCGTCGACGACTCGACGTCCGTATCCGCACGGCCTCGGGGAACCGGCTGTCTCAGACGACAGCGATCCCCGCCGGAGGCCCCCGAGAGGTGATCGTGTGGACGAGCGGAAGCAGCCGCGGCGCCCGGTCGGAACGGCCGCGGCGCGGCCGCAGACGCGGGCGGTGCGGCGGCGCGGGCAGGACGAGCGACAGCCGCAGCGGGGCGGCCAGCCACCCGGCGACGGCACGCAGGATGCGGAACGCGGCCCGCTCACCGTGGCCCATCCACAGTCCGCACAGCAGCGCGGCGAGGGTGTGGGCGGCGAGCATGCCGAAGGAGGACGTACCGGCCATGTCGTGGCCCATGGATGTGTGGCCCATGGACATGTGGTCCGCGCCCATGTGCCCCATGTCCACAGCACCCATGGCACCCATGGAGCCTGTGTGCTGTGACACGGCGCCCATGTCGTGGCCGGCAGCGGTGGAGGTCTGCGCGTACTCGAAGGCCGCGTGCAGTCCGCCCTGGGCGGCCACCACGACGGTCACGACCAGCGGCAGCCCGCGCTCCCGGCCGGCCAGGCACCAGCCCGCGCCGCCCGTGAGCAGGACACCGGCCGCCAAGGTCCACCACGGGACCGTCGCGCCCGACATCAGTACGTGACCGAGGGCGGCGAGCAGCACACAGACGGCCGCGAACACCGCAGCCCGTACCGTGCGCACACACCACCCAGCAGTCATGACGGCCCTCATCCTCGCATCCCGGGCCCGCTCGTCACGGGTGGGTACGCACAACACCCCCGTCCCGAACTCAAGCCCAGGAGAGTGATACAGGACACACCGCCAGGAGGGAACCGGGCGCGCGTCCCGACCGACTCTTAGTGGTGAGGGGCAGGCTTCACGGATCCTTTGACTCCTTCGACTTCTCCGGGCCCTCGGAGTCCTCGGAGTCCTTCGGGTCCTCGCCCGGGCGGACCACCACCGCCGACGCCTCGACCCGCCCGCCGTGCTCGAAGTGCAGCGTGAACGGCACGACATCCCCCGGCCGCCAACCCGCGTTCGCCCGCAACGTCACATCCAGCCCGAACGGGGACATGGCGAGGCCGTCCCCGGCCGGGACCCGGGCCGAGTCGACGGTCTGCGCGTACGCCATGTGTCCGCTGGTCATGCGATGCCTGCTGAGCGCCGTCTCACCGCCGACGGCGGACGACGTCACCTTCAGAAGCCGGTCGTCCGCACCCCCGGTGTTGGTGATCCGGAAGAACGCGGCGGTGTCCCGGACGTCGCCGTACGGCAGGAAGACCCGCCCGTCGGTGACCGCGATCCGCGCCGGGCTGCCCGCGCCGCCGGAGTTGACCCAGGCGGTCAGGCCGCCCAGGGCGACGCCGCACGCGGCGATCGGGGCGAGTGCGGCGAGCAGGCCGTCGGTGACACGGCGGCGGCTCGGGCCCCAGGCTCCGGGGTCGGCCGTGCGCGCGGTCCTGGCGGCGGTCATCGGGCACGCTCCCCGGCGCCGACGCGCTTCCGGCCCGCACCCTGCTCACGCCCCTGTCCCTGCCCCTGCCCCTGGCCCGCCACCCGCTGACGGCCGCGAGCGGGCCCCGGCCGCCATGCCCGCAGCCGCAGGCTGTTGCCCACCACGAGCAGCGAGCTCACCGACATGGCCACGGCGGCGACCATCGGGTTGAGGAGGCCGACCATCGCGAGCGGCACGGTCACCGCGTTGTAGCCGAACGCCCACAGAAGGTTGGCGCGGATCGTGCCGAGGGTGCGCCTCGCGAGCCGTACGGCGTCCGCGAGGGCCTCGATGTCACCGCGCACCAGCGTCACGTCGGCGGCCCCGATGGCGGCGTCCGTGCCCGTGCCCATGGCGATGCCGAGGTCGGCTCCGGCCAGCGCGGCCGCGTCGTTGACGCCGTCGCCGACGACCGCGACCCGGCGGCCCCGCTCCCTCAGCTCCTGTACGAGGCCGGCCTTGTCCTCGGGGGTGCAGCGCGCGTGCACCTCCTCGATGCCGAGCGCGGAGGCGACCGCGCGGGCGGGCGCCTCGCGGTCGCCGGTGGCCAGCACCGGGTGCACGCCGAGGCGCCGCAGCCGGTCGACGGCCCGGTAACTGCCCGGACGTACGACGTCACCGATCTCGATCAGCGCCGCCGTCACCCCGTCGACGCGGACGAGTACCGGTGTGTGCGCGGCGGCCTCGGCCACCGGCAGCGCGTCCGCGAGCGCCGCGGGCAACTCGTCGTCCGGCGCGAGGACTTCGACCAGCCGGCCCTCGACCCGGCCGCGCACGCCCCGGCCCGCCTCCGCGCGGAAGTCGCGTACCTCGGTCAACGGCTCCCGCAGGGTTCTGCGGGCGTACGCGGCGATCGCGCGGCCCAGCGGATGTTCCGAGCCCTGCTCCACCGCCCCGGCCAGCCGCAGCACCGCCTCCTTGCCGAGCCCGCCGGGCACGGCCGTGACCCGGGCGACGCTCATGTGCCCGGAGGTGAGGGTGCCCGTCTTGTCGAGGACGACGGTGTCGATGTGCTGGAGCCCCTCCAGTGCCTGCGGGCCCCGCACCAGGACGCCCAGCTGGGCGCCGCGTCCGGTGGCGGCCATCAGCGCGGTCGGGGTCGCCAGGCCCAGCGCGCAGGGGCAGGCCACGACCAGGACGGCCACGCACGCGGTGATCGCCGCCTGCGGATCCGCCCCGGCCCCGAGCCAGAATCCGAGCACGGTGACGGCCAGCGCCAGCACCACGGGCACGAACACCCCGGCCACGGCATCGGCCAGCCGCTGCGCCCGCGCCTTTCCGGCCTGGGCCTCCGTCACCAGTCTGGTGATGCGCGCGAGTTGGGTGTCGGCGCCCACGGCATCGGCCCGTACGAGCAGCAGCCCGCCCGCGTTGACCGCACCGCCCACGACCGCCGAGCCGGGGCCGACCTCTACCGGTTCGCTCTCGCCGGTGACGAGCGAGAGGTCCACGGCGGAGTTGCCCTCGACGACCGCGCCATCGGTCGCGACCCGTTCGCCGGGCCTGACGACGAAGGCCTGCCCGACCACCAACTCCTCGACGGCGATACGGCGTTCGCTGCCGTCGTCGTCCCGTACCGACACGTCCTTCGCGGCCAGCCGGGCGAGTGAGCGCAGTGCCGCACCGGTGCCGTGCCGCGCCCGCGCCTCCAGGAAGCGGCCGGCCAGCACGAACAGCGGGACGCCGACGGCCGCTTCGAGGTACAGGTGCGCGCCGCCGTCCGAGGCCGAGGTCAGCAAAGTGAACGGCATCCGCATGCCGGGCGCACCCGCGCCGCCGAGGAACAGGGCGTACGCCGACCAGGCGAAGGAGGCCACCACGCCCAGGGAGACCAGCGTGTCCATGGTGGCCGTCGAGTGCCGCAGGCCGCGCAGCGCCCGAGCATGGAACGGCCAGGCACTCCACACGGCGACCGGCGCGGACAGCACGAAGCACAGCCACTGCCAGTTGCGGAACTGCCAGCCGGGCACCATCGACAGCACGAGCACCGGCACGGCGAGCAGGGCGGTGACCAGCAGCCGCACGCGGTCCTGCCGGGCGTCCGCGGAGTTCGGTTCGCCGCGTCGCTCGCGTTCCTGGCCTTCGCGCCGCTTCGGCCGCTCGGGCAACGCCGCCGTGTACCCGGCCTGTTCGACCGTCGCGAGCAGGTCCTCGGGGCGGACGTCCGGCGGATGGCTCACCCGGGCGCGTCCGGTGGCCAGATTGACCGTCGCGGTCACGCCCTCCAGCTTGGCGAGCTTCTTCTCCACCCGGCGTACACAGGCCGCGCAGGTCATCCCGCCGACGGCCAGGTCGGTGGTGGTCATCGGGGGTGCCGGTTCGACGGCCATCAGTGGCCGCCTCCGTGCCGCATGTCCGTGTCCCCCGTGTCCGCGCCGCCTCCGGCACCGCTCGTTCCGGAGCGGTGCATGCCGGGTGCGACGGGACCGGCGGCCGACCCGACGGCGTACGACACGGTGAAGATCAGGGCGAGCAGCAGCACAAACCCGCAGAGGGCGGGCGGCACAAGTGGGGGGAATCTCATCAACGGCCTCCTGACGCACGTACCGCTTCAGGAGTCGGGCGCGGAGGGCGGGGAGTTCCCGGCCCTCCGGCGGTTCACCTCATCCGGATGCCCCGAGGAGCCGCCGCTCACGAAGCCGCGCCGCGCCGGCTCCTGAACCACCACGCGCCCGCGCCGAGCACGACGACGGCCGCGCCGATGCCGATCGGCAGGGCCACCGGGATGCCGTCGTCGCCGTCGGTGCCGTCGGCCGCCGCCTCCGCCGACGCGCCGGCCGGGGCGGTGGCCGGCCGGTCCGAGGGCGCCGCCGCCGTCGGCTCCTCGGTGGGTGTGGGGCTCACGGCCTTCGCGCCGGGTGCGGCGGCCTTCAGTTCCAGTCGCGGCGCGGGGTGGCCGTGCCCGTGGCCGTCGCCCTCGCTCTCCTCGTCCAGTTCGATCCAGCGGTCCACCTGGCCGTCGCTGTACGTCTGGAGGGTCTTGAAGACGAGCGCCCTGGTGTCGGGCAACTGCCGTACGGTGACGACGTACTCGGCGTCCTCCCCGACGGCGAGCTTCGGCCCGGACACGGTGTAACCGCGATCGGTGGGTGCGAGTTTCCAGCCCTTCGGGCCCTCCTTGTAGGTGATGTCGGCCGGGGTGATGCCCTCGGGCAGGATCACCTCCAGCTCGCTGATCCCGGCGGAGGCGGACTCCGACTCCGCGGTGAAGGTCAGCGCGACGTTCTGGTCGAGCGCCCGGGCGCCCTCCGCCTCGACCTCCGCGTGCGCCGCGGCGGGTCCCGCGAGGGCTACGGCGGCCGCGAAGGCGACCGCGGTGAGGGCGCCGGTGCGGCGCAGGCTGCGGGTCAGGGTGGGGCGGGGCACGTGTGACTCCCTCGTACCGGTGATGTGGTCGCTGCATTCAAGCGCAGGGGTGCCCTCGACGCGAGGGACTCCTGTCATCCCGAGGGCCCCTCGACCTCGCGCGGGCGACGCAGACAGGAGGTGACGACCACGAACGGCCAGACCGACTGAATGGCCGTCACAAGGCGTTCCGCGGCTCCGGCGGCACCGTCGTAGTGCAGCTCGACCATGAACCAGGCGGCGCTCACGACCATCAGAACGGTCGCGGTGAGGGCGGGCACGGGCCGCAGCCCCCAGGGCGCGGTGCCACGGCGATCGCTGGCCAGCACCGGCCACACCGCCAGCAGCGCGAAGCCGACAGCGACCGCCGAACCATGCCGCAGCGAACCTCCGCTGCTCGGCGGCGGCAGCAGAGCCACCAGGAACGCGGCCGCTCCTCCCGCGCCCAGCGCCACCCGGCCGGGCAGCGCGGCCGGGCGCAGACCCAGGGCGGTGATCATGTGGCAGATGCCGAGGCCGGCCAGCGCCGCGGTCATCACCCAGAATCCCGCGGCCCCGTAGGCCGCCAGGACGCTGATCGTCTGGGTGGCGGGGTCGTAGGTGGGTCCTTCGAGCAGCGCCGCGATCGTCCAGCCGGCGATCAGTACGGCAGGCGCGCACCCCGACGACAGCAAGGCCCAACCAGGGACAGGTCGCATCGAACCACCGTAAAACGCGCCTCAGGTCCATCCCGCCACGCACACGCCGCGTCATCGCCCGTGTGTGGCACGGGCGCGCCAGGTGAGCTACGAGGAGTCGGTGGCCGTCCGAGGAGTCGTTCGCGACGACGGTCGGCGCCCACGGACGACATGGCACGCCAAGTCTTCGAACGAGCGGAGGAGTTGAGGTGGGCGACCATGCGACCCTCGTCGAGGACGACCGGGGGAACGGCCGTGCGGCCGTCGAACGCATCGGGTGGAATCGCCAGGATGCGCCAGAGTGCGCCACCCCTTCCGGCACATAGAAATATCCACCAGCATGAAGGGCCCTGCACCGGACAGCAGGGCAGAGAGTGCTGGGGGTTGGACATGCAGCGCACCATGGGGAAGCAGGCCGTCGAGTGGCTCGCCGCGGCGGCCAGGGATCCCCGCTCGTGCAAACGGCAGTGGGACCAGGGCGCGGACGCGGTCCTGCTGGAGGCCGGGCGGCTGTGGGATGTGCTCTCCGTTCCCGAGCACCTCGGCCTGGGCGCCCTGGATCTCCTGAGACGGGCCCGACTTCGGACCCGGGGCCCCGTGCTGGTGAACTGCGGGGCGCGCAGAGTCGGCTTCTTCCTGCCGCCCGATGCGGGCACCGAGTGGGTCGGGCCCGGCGTACGTCATGTCGGCCGGGGGTCATGGGTCGCCGTACCGCCGCCCGACCGGTCCGCCGGATGGCGCCTGGAGTGGCTGCAGGCGCCCGACGGAACCGGCGCCCTGTACAACCCCGATCTCGTGAAGCTGGCGCTGCGCGAGGCCGGCGGTGCCGCTGCCGTTCCGGCGCGCGTCAGCCGGTCGTAGGCGGGGCGGAGACGCTGACACGCCCGCCGCTGCCCTTCCACTCCCACAGCTCCACCGGGCCGGGAAGGCCCCGGGGGACGACGACGGCCGGGACACGCTCGCTCGTGTCGCCCGCCCGCAGGCCCGGGCGGTCGCCGTGGCCCTCGCCCGGTGCGGACTGGAGAGCCCTGACCAGGCCGGTCCACCGGCCGACCGCCCAGGAGGTGACGGCCTGTCCGGGGCCGCCGGCCACGGCGACGGAATCCCACCATGTGTCACGGCGCCGGGGCACGGCACGGCCGTTGGCCTGCCACTCGGCGACCAGCGCCGCGTAGATCGACGGCTGGGCCCGGACACCGGTGACCGGTACGACGTACGTCACGGGTGCGGCATCGCCTCCTAGGACTCGCCGCGCCGACTCAGTGCTGTCCATGCCCGGGCAACGCCGAGGTGTGCGCCGGTGGTACGCCGGCGGGCCTCGCCACCACCCAGTCGGGTGAGACCGTCCCCCGGATGGAGCCGTGGTCTGTTCGACCCCGCGTCCACCCACGATCGAGACAGGAGCCGCTGCCATCGACGGACGACAGCACTTTCCCACCTTCTCCGGCCCGATCTTCGCCGACCCCGGCTTCGCCGGCGTCCGGGACGACACCGACGAGACCCCCGACTGCCCGTGGTGCGCCGCCCTGCGCGAGACGGACCCGCCGTCGGGCGGCCGGCCGTCCGGGCCGTCGGGACGACGGCACGACCCATACGTCTCCGGAGCCCAGTACGACGACTGGTGAGGCCGGGACGGCTCAGGGCCGCCCTTCGGGGCCGCGCTCGCTGCGCTCGTGCAGCTGGGCGGCGAGCACGGCGACGTCGTCCTCGGCGTGCCGGGCGTCGAGCCGGGCCAGCGCCGTGTCGATGACGTCCTCGACCCCGGCGGCGGTCTCGAACGAGACGCCGGCCAGCCGGTCCAGGGAGTGGTCGATGTCCTCGCCGCGGTGCTCGACGAGCCCGTCGGTGAACAGCACCAGCGTCTGGGCCGGGTCGAGCTGATAGGTGGCCGGCTCGTAGCCGCCGAGGCCGGTGCCCAGGGGTGGGCCGACCGGCACCGGCAGCAGTGAGGTGCGGCCGCCCGCGTCGATCACGGCCGGGGGCAGATGACCGGCGCTGGCGAAGGTCACCTGCCCGCGATCGGGATCGACCCGGGCGATCAGGCAGGTGGCCGGCCGGCGCTCGGGTTCCGCGGAGGCGCTGTCGTCGAGCTGGCGCAGCACGCGGTGCGGTGGCAGGTCGGCGGAGGCGATGTAGCGCAGCGAGGAGCGGTACGCCGTCATGTCCACCGCGGCCTCCAGACCGTGGCCCATGACGTCGCCCACGACGAGCAGCGTACGGCCGAAGTGCAGCCGGACGGTCTCGCACCAGTCGCCGCCGACCAGCGTGCTCTGCCCGACGGGCAGGTAGCGGATGGCGACGTCCAGGTTCGGGTGCGGGCGACCCGGTTCGGCGAGCAGGGCGCGCTGGAGCCGGCCGACGATGCCCCTGACCCGCTCGTGCTCCTGGGCTCCTCGGATGTGGGAGGCGGCGCGTTCGGCGAGCAGGGCGAGCAATCCGGTCTCCGCCGGGGTGAAGAGGGCTCGGTCGCGGGCGCAGACCAGTCCGCCGTAAGGGTGCCCGTCGGTGGCCAGCGGCACGCACAGCGCGGGGCGGGTGCCGCCGGACACATCGGAGGGGGTGGGGTCCGCGGCCTGGCCGAGGGCGTTCGCCCCCCGCACCGCGGCCAGGGCCCACCGGACGTCGGGCAGCAGCGCCGGGTCGCCGCTGACGGCCTCGTACTCCGCCTCTGCCTCGCTTCCGGCCCGCAGCACGGCCGCCGTGCCGCCCACCTGCCGGACGGCCTCGCGGGTGAGCTCCGCACACGTCACGTTCTCGTCCAGCGTGGTGCCGATCCGGGCCGTCGCCGCGCGCAGCTCGCTCAGCCGGGACGGCTCGCCGGCGTCCCCCTCGGGAACGCCGCCGGGCGCGACGGGGACCACCGCCGCCGGCCTGTGAAACGACCTGAACCAGCGCACCACACAAACACCCTAGAACGGGAACAAATCCCCGCGGCCTGCCCGCCGGCTGCCGGGCGCCCGCGGTGCCTCCGGGAGAGCGGCGGCGAGCACACAGAGCGTGCGGGTGGCGACAAGGCGGGGAGGGCGACGAGGGGCGGACCCGGCGTGCTCGGCCGACGCGGGGGCGCACGCCCTGCTCTCTGCCTGTTTGGCGCGCGGGCGCTCACCCCATACGGGGAATTGAGCTCCCGACGTATGGCAGGGGCACCCGGCACCCGGTGCACTGAGGGCCCACCGGTCATCGCACCGAGAGTCCACAGGTCATCGGGAGGCTCTTCTTGGCACTCATGGAGTGGACGAAGTCAATGGCGTGGCTGGCCGCGGCGTCGGAGGACCCCGGCGCCTGCAAGGAGGAGTGGCAGAACGGCACCACCGGGGTCGCACTCCTCGCGGCCGGACGGTTCTGGGACGTGCTGATCGTGCCGGAACAGCTCGGGCTGCGCGTCGCCGAGCTCCTGGAGGAGCTGCCGCTGCTCGAAGCGGGGCCCTGTCTGCTGGACGCCCGCCGGCGAAACGTGGGCTTCTTACTGCCCCCGGAACCGCAGACCACGTGGATCGGCACCGGCGTGCGGCTGCTCGGCGCGGGGACGTGGATCACCGCTCCCGCCCCGCACTGCCGCTGGGGCGCGCTGCGCTGGCTCGTCCCGCCGGACGGCAGCGGGACCCTGACCATGCCGGACGTCCTGGAAGTGGCCCTGCAGCGCTGCGCCGGCGAACTGTCCCGCCTCCAGGGCCGCCCCGCATCCGGCGGGCACAGCCGGACGGCACCGGAGGACGGGCAGGTCGACGGCGCGCCGATGGTGCGGGAGTGCGCGGCACGCGGATACCTGCGGCCCTGACCGGCCCAGGCTCTTCCTGACCGGCCCCGGTTCCTTCCGGGTCGGCCCAGGAAGCTCAGCCGCACCCGCCGGTCCGGGTTGTCCCGGTTGGTGTCCGCCGAACTCCGTTGAGACAACCGCCAAGATACCCGAGCGCGGATTCTCCACCGGATACGTCATCGGAATCACGCCACATCACGCGGGAGCGTGAAAAACGCCAGGTCAGCAAGCGTTTCGTGGTCCTTGCGGGCGGGTGCCGGGGCCCTCAGAATCCGCCTGCATCGCGCGAGCCGTGGCGGGCGGATTCTCCGACAGGTCGATCCCGATCGGGTGGGCCCCTGCAATGGCCGGCCAAGCGGAAACGTAGGCGCTCGCCGCTCGGTCCGTGGGTGCTGACGGCTCTCCCGGCCCGGCACCTGCCCCCGGGGAGCCATGGACCGCCCTAAAATGGAACAAATCATCCACCGACAATCGAGGGCAACGTGTCGGCCAACGGTGGGGCATCGAACTTGTACCCGTTCGGCGCCGCAAGTGTCGGCGAAGCGCCCGAGCGCGACGACGCGCTGGTCAGTGCCGTCGTCAGTGCCGTGGAGCTGACCGAAGCGCATGCCGGAAGTGTGTTTCTGCTCTCCGGCGACCACCGCTCGCTCGTAGTGGCCGCGTCGTGCGGGTCGCCACCCTCCCTGCTCAGCGGGTGGCGTCGGATACCGGTGAGCAGCGGTCTGCCAGTGGCGGAGGCGTACCGCTCCGGGCGCATGATCCATCTGGCCGGCGCGGAGGAGACGATGCGGCGCTTCCCGCAGCTCTCGGTCGCCCTGCCCTACCCGTTCGGCTCTGCATCCGTCCCCGTACGGGCGGGCGAGCGGACCTTCGGCACCATGGCCGTGGTGTGGACGGCCAGGCCGGACGGGACAGGGCTGTCGAGGGCGCAGCGCAGGCAGCTTCGCTCCGCCGCCGACCGGCTGGGCACCACCCTCGCCGGACTGCGGGCCCGCGGCGCGCTCGGTGAGTACGACGAGCGGGCGGCTCCGGTAGTGGTCCCGCTGCCGTCCGCTCCGGTGATCCGGGTGGGCCTGTTCGACTGGAATCTCGACACCGGAGCACTCACGGCCGACGACGAGCTGTGCGCGATCTTCGGAATGCCGCCCCACGAGTTCGACGGACGGGCGACCACCCTGGCGGCCCTGATCGAGCCCGCGGATCTGCCCGGCTTCCGGTCCGCCGCCCGTGCCGCGGTCCAGGAACGCCACGTACTGGCACACTGCCTGCGCATCCGGGACGGCCGCGGAGGCCACCACACCGTCGAGCTGTGGGGCCGGGTGCCCGAGAGCCCTGACGACCTGGAGGCCTCGGCCCATCTGGTCGGCGCCGTACTCGACTCCGGGAGCCGCATGGCCGCCGTGGCGGCGATCGAACAGCTCGCCGACGGCTTCTTCGCGCTCTCGCCCGACGGACGCGTCGCCTACGCCAACCACAGCCTGGAGAACCTGCTGCGGGTCCGCCAGGACGAACTGCTCGGCCGACACCCCTGGGACGTCCTGCCCTGGCTGGCCGATCCCCTGTACGAGGACCGCTACCGGGCCGCCCTGGTCTCCCAGCAACCGGTCTCTTTCCTGGTCCGCCGCCCACCGGCCACATGGCTGGTCTTCTCCCTCCACCCGGGCGCCCAGGGCATGACGGGATGGGTGGCACCAGTGCGACAGCCCGTACCGGCCGGCACCGGCCCCGGTGCAACCCTCACGGAAGGGGGGCCGCCCGCTTCCTGGTCCCCTCCGCCCGCAGCCCCGCGCGTGGGTTCCCTCTACCGGGTGCTCACGCTGGGCAGCGCGCTCACCGAGGCGGTCACCGCGCACGAGGTGTTCGAGGCCGTCGCCGAGCAACTGCTGCCCGCTTTCGGCGGTCAGAAGCTGGCGATGGCCGTGGTGGAGGAGCGGCGCCTGCGCCTGCTCGATCAGCGCGGCTACTCGAAGCGCTTTCTCGCCCGGTTCGAAGGCACTCCGCTGCATGCCCGGCTGCCCGTGACGGACGCGCTGACCTCCGGGACCCCGCTGTTCGTCGAGTCCCGTGAGGAGCTTCTCGAGACCTACCCCGGGATCATGGTCAGTCAGGCCAACTCCTGGGCGTTCCTGCCCTTGATCGCCTCGAACCGACCGGTCGGCGTCTGCCTGCTCGGCTTCAACGACGTCCACCGATTTCCCGACGAGGAGCGCGGAGTCCTCACCGCGCTGGGCGGCCTGATCGCCCAGGCTCTGGAACGCGCCAGGCTCTACGACGCCGAATTCGCCCTCGCCCGCGGCCTGCAGAACGCGCTGCTGCCGCGCCGGCTGCCCACACTGCCGGGTCTTGATGTCACCGGACGCTATCTTCCGGGCACCAGAGGGATGGACATCGGCGGCGACTGGTACGACGTCATCCCCACCGGCGACGAGGTCGCGCTGATCGTCGGGGACGTCGAGGGGCACAACGTCGCCGCCGCGGCGGCCATGGGCCAGCTGCGCAGCGCGGTGCGGGCCTTCGCCACCGCCGGCCACCGGCCGAGCGACGTCGTCACCAACACCAACCGGCTCCACATGGACCTCGACCCGGCGCTGCTCGCGAGCTGCTGCTACGCCCGGCTCCATCCTCGCTCGGGGGTCTTGCGCATCGTCCGTGCCGGCCACGCCCCGCCCTTGCTGCGCCTGCCCGACGGGCAGGCCGAAGTCCTGGATGTGCCCGGCGGCCCGCTGCTCGGCATCGACACAGCGGCACACTTTCCGGAGTCGGAGCTGCGCCTCGTACCCGGGTCGATCCTGGCCCTGTACACGGACGGACTGATCGAGAGGCGTGACTCGGACATCGATTCCGACGTCGACCGGCTCCGGGCGTCACTGGCCCGCATGGGCGGGGGCCGCCTGGAGGATCTGGCCGACGCGCTGCTGCGGGACGCCCGCCGGTCCGCCGACCGGGCGGACGACATCGCCCTCCTGCTCACCGAGTACGCCCCGCCACCGCAGACGGCGGCAAAGCCGACGCCCGCACACGCCGGCTCCGGCCCGCCGCCGTGACGCAGCAGGCTCTCCGACGCCGTGATGTGAAAGGGGGCCACATATCCGCTGGCCGACGGCCGGAGAAGCCCTGCAGGAACGGCGGCTCGGGCACGGTGGCCGCCTGGTGCTGCTCGCTGGACGCCGCCGAAGGCCAGGACGGCCGGTCGCCTCGGCGAGCGGGTCCGGGTCGGGGCGGGCCGGCCGCACCGTTGTCTCGCCCGGCTGCTCCCAGTCCAGCCAGTGTCCGCAGCGCAGCAGGAAGGCGCGTAGCCGGGTGGTCAGTTCGGCCGGCCGAGCGGGCTCGATCGCCCCGGTCTCAGCTCCCCGCAGGGCGGCGCCGAGTATCGCGCCGCGCTCCGCCTTCAGCCAGGTCAGTGCCTCGTCCGTGGTCCGGAAGCGGTGCTCGCTCTACGACGGCTGCGGCCACGTAGTCGATGCCCGCGCTGTGGCCGGGGCGCAGCAGTTGGTCGGCGGCACGACGTCGCCGCCCGCGCGGCGGGCACGAGCATCGGCGAGCCCGTCGACAAGCTCTACCCCCGCCTGTCCGGCACGTCGATGGCCACTGCGCACGTGGGGGCGGCGGTGCTGCTCGCCCAGCGGCACCCAGACTGGAGCGGGCGGCAGCTGAAGGCGGCCCTGGTCTCCTCCGCCGATCCGGCAGCCGCGCAGCCGGTGTTCGGCACCGGCTCGGGCCGCCTGGACGCGGCGCGCGACGAGGCAGCAGATGTACGCCGAGACTGGCGCCGTCTCCCCGCGGCTCCTGGCCGACGAGGTGAAGCCATCGGTGCGGGCGAGCGCGCCTTCGGCGCAGAACGGGCGTGCAGCACCGTCTGAACTCAGAGGGTGGGATCATCGAACTGCTCAAGGAGAACCTCGGCCGGTGTGCTGACCTTGGCGGTGGACGGGCCGCCGCCAAGAGGTTGTTCGGTCCAGATGACCTTGCCACCGGATGTGTACCGCGTTCCCCATCGCTGAGCGTGCTGGGCCACAAGGAACAGCCCCCGCCCACCCTCGTCCATGGTGGCCGCCCGGCGCAGACGCGGCGAGATACTGCTGCCGTCCGACACCTCGCAGGTCAAAGAGCGCCCGTGCAGCAGTCGTACCCTGATCGGTGGCGATCCGTACCGGATCGCGTTCGTGACCAACTCGCTGATGATCAGTTCCGTGTTGAACCCGATCTCTTCCTCCCTCCACTCACGCAACTTCTCCCTGCAGTGCGCCCGAACCGAGGCGACCGCTGCATGGTCCGGCGGCACGTCCCACTCCGCCACGCCCGGCGGCGGGAACACCCGGGTACGCGCGATCAGCAGTGCGATGTCATCGGCGGGGTGTCTCGGCACCATCGCGTCGACCACCGCCTGACAGGTCTCCTCGGGCGTGCATTCCGCCCCGGCTCGCTCCAACGTCCGACGCAGCCCGTTCAGCCCGACGTCGATGTCGCGGGTGCGGTCCCGCACCAGCCCGTCGGTGTACAGCACCAGTCGTGAGTGCTCGGGCAGGTGCAGTTCACGGGTTTCGAAGGGGTAGCCACCCAGTCCGAGTGGGGGAGATGCCGGCACGTCCGCACAGGTGACGGTCCCGTCGGGGCGCACCACTACCAGGTCGGGGTGTCCGGCACGGGCCGCCGTGCACGCTCCTGCTATCGGGTCGTAGATCGCGTACAGACACGTCGCTCCCGTCACCCCCTGCCCCTCGTGCGCTTCCATCGCCTCGCCGGTGCTCTCCTCGCTGTCCATACGCACGACCAGGTCGTCCAAGTAGCCGAGCGCCTCGTCCACGGAGAGGTCCAACGCGGAGAGGTTCTGTACGGCGGTGCGCAGCCGCCCCATCGTCGCCGCGGCGTGCAATCCGTGACCGACGACGTCACCCATTACCAGCGCCACTCGCCCGCCCGGCAGCGCGATGAGATCGAACCAGTCCCCGCCCACCCCTGCCTCCGCCGGCAGATACCGCCAGGCCACCGCCAGTGCATCCTGCTCCGGTTGCCCCCGCGGCAGCAGACTCCGCTGCAACGTCACCGCCATCGTGTGCTCGCGGGTGAACCGTCGCGCGTTGTCGATGGCCACCGCCGCCCGCGCGGCCAACTCCTCCGAGAAGGACAGGTCCTCCTGCTCGAACGCCGGCGAATCCCCCATCCGGTAGAAGTTCGCCACGCCCAACGCAACACCTCGCGCCTGCAGGGGCACGGTCACCAGCGAATGCACCCCCAGCTCCAGCGCCCTGCGCGTGCGATCCGGGTTCTGCTCCTGCCACCCCCGCGCCTTTCGCAGGTCCGCCTCCAGCACCGCCAGGCCCCGCTCCAACGCCCGCATCTGCGGCGTCGCCGGGGAAAGCGGGATCCTTTCGTCCACCGGATACAGCGGCAAAGCCTGCTGCTCGCCGCTGATTGCCGCACGCCGCAGCTGTCGCCATTTCTCCGCCGTCGGCTCATGGCCTTCCAGCACCGCATCCAGCAGATCGACCGTGACGACGTCGGCGAACCGCGGTACCGCCACCTGAGCCAGGTCCTGAGCCGTACTCACCACATCCAGCTTCGTCCCGATCCGCACCCCCGACTCATAGAGCAGGTCCAGCCGCCCCCGGGCCGCCTTTGCCCGCCCCGACACCACCGTCAGTTCCGTGGTGTCCCGCAACGTCACCACGCTGCCCCCTCCGGCCCGGTGCGGGAACGTGGGCCGCTTGTTCACCGCCAGCAACCGACCCTCCACCACGTGCACCTCGTCCGTGACCGCCTCCCCCGACGCCAGCATGCGCGTGATCTCCACCGGCAGACCCAGCTCCCGCACATGCCGTCCCTCCGCGTCCACCGACAGACTCAGCAGCCGCTTCCCCTCATCGTTGGCCAGCAGCAACCGTCCATCGGCGTCGGTGATCAGGACCCCTTCCCGCACCGCGTGCAGGACCGCGTCGTGGTGCTCGTACATGCGCGTGATCTCGGCCGGGCCCAGGCCATGGGTCTCCCGCTGCAGCCGCCGGGTCACCAGAACTGTCCCGCCGACAGCCAGAGCCAGCGCGGCCGCACCGGCACCCAAGGTGATCGGCAGCTGCGGCATCCACAGTCTCGCCACGTTCTTGACCGTGATCCCGGCGGACACCAGGCCGACGACCTCGCCGTCGGCATCGGTCACGGGGACCACTGCCTGGACGGCCGTTCCCCGGCCCGCCGGCAGGGGCGGCCCGCCCGCCTCCTCGATGGTGGTGCGGCCTTCCAGCGACGGTTGAATGGTGCCGACGAACTTCTTCCCTATCTCTTCCGGGTACGGGTATGTATAGCGAATCCCGTTGGTGTCCATGACAACGATGAAGTCCACACCCGCACTCTTACGAGCCGCTTCCGCACGCGGCTGCAGCACCACCGTCGGGTTCGGGCTGCGCAGCGCCTCGGCCACGCCTGGGGCCTCCGCAAAAGCCTGGGCCGCGACGACCGATTCCCGACGCCCCTGCTGCAGCGCGTCACGGGCCGCCTGAAGCACAACGGAGGTCACCCCGGCCGCGACCAGCAGCACGACGATCAGGATTTCGATGAGGAACACCCGCCCGGCGATGCTGCGCGGGTTCAGCAGGGACTCGCGACGATTACGTGGCTGCCCGGCAAACGGATGGCTCGACAGCTTCCGATGCAGCCAGGAAGGTCCCTTCGCGATTGCATTCATGGCGTCCGCTCCGGTTCGGCGAGACATCACCAGCGTATGCGCGCGTAGGCAGGCCCGTCGCTACGCTGCTGGGACGGGTCGCCGCCACTGCCGTGCTCGACCGCTGCGCGTACGCCGGCGTCGTGGAACATTCCGTGTACGTCCACCCCGACGCGCGCGGCTGAACACGCTCATGGACTCCACCGAGGCGGCAAGCATCTGGCCGATTCAGTCCGGGATCTTCCCCGGGAGCACCGTCGGCCTCGCCCTGCACAAGCGCGCGACGTCGTACTGCTGGAACGCCGCAGCCCGGAGGCTTCATGAAGTCCCGGAAGAAGGGATCCCACCGGACCGGGCAGTGCCTGCCGCGGGCAAGGTCAGCCTCGGATTCCGCCGCGAGTCGGCGACCGAGTGCACGAACGACTCGGTCGAACAGGGCGCCCATCCAGCCAGGGCCGCAGACCTTCCGCCGCGCCTACCGGGCCGAGGCAGTTCATGAAGTGGAATGGTCCACCGGGTGCCCCGGGTGGACCTGCCCAGGTCGGTTTCAGCGGCCACCAGGGTAACCCCAGGTCAGCGGCCATAGGCAGCACGAGGCCCCACATCCGGACAGGAGCAGCAGAGCCGCCGCCACCAGACGCATGCCCCGGTTTGCAGCGCCGTTCCCGACCGCTTCGGACTCACACCCCCCACAGCCCCTCAGCACCAGACGCAACATCAGATCCAGAAAGGTCCCGCCTCATCGGTCGAGAGCCGGCAGGCGTCGGCGCGGCCCACCGCATCGCTCGATGTCAACTGCGGGTGGACTGCGAGGGCGAGCCGGACTCGTCGGGTACGGCCGGACTTCAGACCTACAGTCGGCGCCCTCGTCACCCAAGGAAGGACAACCGCACCTGCCGACGAGGATTGTCCTTGTTCGTATCGACGAGGCACACCGACTGCCACGTCCCGAGCTCCAGGCGGCCGCCCAGCACGGGCAGCGTCGCGTGGGGCGGGACGAAGGCCGGGAGGACGTGGTCGCGGCCGTGGCCGGGGCTGCCGTGCCGGTGCTGCCAGCGGTCGTCGGCCGGCAGGAGGGTGTGGAGGACGGCCAGCAGGTCGTCGTCGCTGCCGGCGCCGGTCTCGATGATCGCGATGCCGGCCGTGGCGTGCGGCACGAAGACGTTCAGGAGGCCGTCACGGCCTGCCGCCGCCTCCCGCAGGAAGGCCTCGCAGTCGGAGGTGAGGTCCACGACCCGCTCCGAGGAGCCGGAGGCGATGTTCAGAACTCGGGTGGTGAAGGCGTCTGACATGCCCCCATCCTCGCCCATGCACCGGAGTTCGCGGGCCAGGTGACGGCCTCGCGACGGTCGAGCCGTGATACGCAAGGTCCACTTCGCGAGACACCGTTGACCGTCGCCCCACCATCTGGCTACGTTCAGCGGCATGTTGCGTTCAGCCCTGCTCACCACGCGCGGTCACATCGACCTGCTGCGGGTGGCCTCCGCCGCGTGTCGCCGCGGCCACTGACGCCCACTCTCTTCACCCTCGCTTTTTCGCGCACCCGCCCGGTCCTGACCTGACCCGGCGGCTCTGACGCGCGTCTCCTTCGAACGCTCATCGCCTCCTGGAGCACTCATGAGCATCAGCCATGCCCCACCCAGCTCTCCTGAGAGGGATATTTCCTCTAAATCCGGCTTCGAGAGCCCGGCCTCGGTCGATGTCGTCCCGCTCCTCCCCGCCTCCTCCCGCCGCACCCGCGTCCCGCGCTGGCTGCGCCGCACCACCGGCCCCGTCCTGCTCCTCGTCCTGTGGCAACTGCTCAGTGCCACAGGCGTGTTGACCGCCGACGTGCTCGCCTCACCCGGCCGCATCGCCCAGGTCGCGGGCGATCTGATCGCCGACGGCTCACTGCCCTCGGCCATGGGTACGTCCCTCCAGCGCGTCGCCGCCGGGCTGGCGCTCGGCACCGTCGTCGGTACCGGACTCGCCCTGGTCTCGGGCCTGTTCCGGATCGGCGAGGACCTGGTGGACGCGCCCGTACAAATGCTGCGGACCGTGCCGTTCGTCGGGCTCATCCCGCTGTTCATCATCTGGTTCGGCATCGGCGAGGCACCCAAGGTCGCCATCATCACGCTCGGGGTGACATTCCCGCTGTATCTGAACGTCTACGCCGGGATCCGCGGCGTGGACGCGCAGTTGATCGAGGCCGGGGAGTCCCTCGGGCTGTCGAGGTGGGGACTCGTGCGGCACGTCGTGCTGCCGGGCGCGCTGCCGGGTGCCCTGACCGGCCTGCGCTACTCGCTCGGGATCGCCTGGCTGGCCCTCGTCTTCGCCGAGCAGGTCAACGCCGACTCCGGCATCGGATTCCTCATGGTGCAGGCGCGGGACTTCCTGCGGACCGACGTGATCGTGGTCTGCCTGATCGTCTACGCCTTCCTCGGCCTGTTCGCCGATTTCGTCGTCCGCTCCCTCGAAAGGCTGCTGCTGCAATGGCGACCGACATTCACCGGCCGGTGAGTCCCGAGGCCGTACCGGCCCCCCAGCCCGCCCAAGCCGTGCACGTGGCGGGGCTGACCCGCTCCTTCGACGGGCGTGCCGTCATCGACCGGCTCCGACTCGACGTCCGGCCGGGTGAGTTCGTCGCCCTCCTCGGCCGCAGCGGCTGCGGCAAGTCCACTCTGCTGCGCATCCTCGCCGGCCTCGACCGCGACATCGAGGGCACCGTCCTGGTGCCCCGCCGCAAGGCCGTCGCCTTCCAGGCGCCGCGGCTGATGCCGTGGAAGAAGGTGTGGCGCAACGTACTCCTCGGGCTGCCGGGCAAGCCCGGTCGCGCCGTAGCCGAGCAGGCACTCAAGGAGGTCGGCCTGGACCACCGTACGGACGCCTGGCCCAAGACGCTCTCCGGCGGCGAGGCCCAACGCGCCTCACTGGCACGGGCGCTGGTCCGCGAACCCGATCTGCTGCTGCTCGACGAGCCGTTCGGCGCGCTGGACGCACTCACCCGCATCAAGGCCCAGCGGCTGGTCGGCGAGTTGTGGCAGCGGCGCGGCTGCGCCGTACTGCTCGTCACCCACGACGTGGAGGAGGCCGTACTCCTCGCCGACCGCGTCCTCGTGATGGACGACGGGGTCATCGCGCACGAGCAACGCGTCGACCTCGACCGCCCGCGCGACATCACCGACCCCCGGTTCGCCGAACTGCGTGCCGGACTGCTGGAGCGCCTCGGTGTCGACACCGCCGCCGAAGCCGCCTGATCACCCACCCCGGAACGGAACCACCATGCGACGACGCCTCGTCCCCACCGCGCTCCTCCTCCCCACCGCGCTCCTCCTCCCCCTCGCGCTCCTGCTCACCGCCTGCGGCGGCAACTCGGCAGCTTCCACGGACACCGACGGCCAGGGCTCGCTCACCCTCGACGTCGGTGACCAGAAGGGCGGTTCGGAGGCCATCCTGCGCGCTGCCGGAGAGCTCGAGAACCTCGACTACAAGATCAAGTGGTCGACCTTCACCTCCGGCCCGCCGCTGCTGGAGGCCGTCAACGCGAGGGCCGTCGACATCGGAGGCGTCGGTAACACCCCGCCGGTCTTCGCGGCGGGCGCGGGCTCGAAGATCACGGCGGTGGCCGCGTTCAAGGGCACTTCCAAGGGCGACGCGATCCTCGTGCCGAACGACTCGAAGCTGACGAGGCCCGAGCAACTCAAGGGCAGGTCGATCGCCGTGGCGCAGGGCTCCTCCGCCCACTACCAGTTGGTCGCGTCCCTCAGGAAGGTCGGGCTGAGCCTGGGCGACGTCAAGGTCAAGTACCTTCAACCGGCCGACGCGCTGGCCGCGTTCACGGCCGGCAAGGTCGACGCGTGGGCGGTGTGGGACCCGTACACCTCTCAGGTGCTGCTGTCCCAGCAGGGCCGGATCCTGACGACCGGGGACGGGATCACCAACGGCCTGACCTTCCAGGTGGCCGCCCCCTCAGCACTGCGGGACAAGAAGAAGGCCGCCGCCATCAAGGACTACCTGGAGCGGCTGCGGCGCGCCACGGCGTGGGTGTACGACCACCAGGAGGAGTGGGCCAAGGTCTGGGCGAAGGACACCGGGCTGCCGTACGAGGTGGCGCTGGCGTCGGTGCACCGCACCAACGCCACCCGGATCTCGGTCGCGGTGGACGAGCCACTCGTCGCCTCCGAGCAGGAGATCGCCGACACCTTCACCGAGCTGAAGCTCATCCCGAAGAAGGTGGACTTCGGCGAGTTCGTGGACACGCGGTACAACGGCGATCTGCCGCCGTCGACCACGCGGGCCCGCGCCTCGAAGGGGTCCTGACCCGACCTGTACGCGGGAGGCCGAGGCGGTCCGCTTCGGGAAGATCCGCGCCCTCGAGGCTGTTGGTGGAGGCATGAACAATGCCGAGGCGGTCGAGGAAGTCGACGTGGTCGTGATCGGCGCTGGTCAGGCAGGACTGTCCAGCGCCTACCACCTGCGGCGCACCGGCTTCGAGCCGGGCCGTGACTTCGTCGTCCTGGACCACTCCCCCGGCCCGGGCGGCGCCTGGCAGTTCCGGTGGCCCTCCCTGACGTACGGCAAGGTGCACGGGATGCACTCGCTGCCCGGTATGGAGCTGACCGGTGCTGATCCCGAGAGGCCGTCGTCGGAGGTCGTCGCCGGGTACTTCGACGCCTACGAGCGGACCTTCGACCTGCGGGTCCGGCGGCCCGTCGAGGTACGGGCCGTGCGGGAGGGACCGGACGGGCGACTGCTCGTCGAGAGCTCGGCGGGGACCTGGGCGACGCGGGCGCTGATCAACGCGACCGGCACCTGGGACCGGCCGTTCTGGCCGCGCTATCCCGGTCAGGAGGCGTTCCGGGGGCGGCAGTTGCACACCGCGCAGTACCCCGGACCCGAGGCGTTCGCCGGGCAGCGGGTCGTGGTGGTGGGCGGCGGCGCCTCCGGCACCCAGCATCTGCTGGAGATCGCTCCGTACGCGGCGGCCACGACCTGGGTCACGCGGCGCCCGCCCGTGTTCCGCGAGGGCCCGTTCACCGAGGACGTGGGCCGGGCGGCCGTCGCCCTGGTCGAGGAGCGGGTGCGGCAGGGGCTGCCGCCGAAGAGTGTCGTGTCGGTCACCGGGCTGCCCCTCAACGACGCCGTCCGGCAGGGGCTCGCGGACGGGGTACTGGACCGGCAGCCCATGTTCGACCGGATCACGCCGGACGGAGTGGAGTGGAAGGACGGCCGCCATGTGGTCGCGGACGTCATCCTGTGGGCGACCGGCTTCCGGGCCGCAATCGACCACTTGGCCCCGCTGCGCCTGCGCGAGCCGGGCGGCGGAATCCGGGTGGAGGGGACGCGCGCGGTCGCCGATCCCCGCGTCCACCTCGTCGGCTACGGCCCGTCCGCCAGCACGATCGGCGCCAACCGGGCCGGCCACGCGGCCGTACGGGACATCCGGCGGTTGCTGACGGAGACGCTCCGCCGGGAGGGCCGCGACTACGGAAGTGCCGCGTGATGTCGTCAGCCGTCTGCGGCGTAGTCGTGGCTTGTCGCTCCCCCAGGCTGTCGGCTTCGCTCGAGCAGGGGACCCCCATCGCGGCGGAGCCGCACATCAGCTCAGCCCCGCGCCCCTTCAGGGCGTTTGCGAACCGCCACCCTCGATGAGCCGGCGGATCATCTCCCCGTCTTCGGGCTCGCCTTCTGCTGGGCGTTGAACTCGGCCACATTGCGCTGGTGTTCCGTGTAGTCGGCCGTGAACCGGGTGTCGCCCGGCTTGACCGTGACGAAGTACAGCCAGTCGCCCGGCGAAGGGCTGATCGCGGCGCGCATCGCCTCCTCGCCCGGGTTGCTGATCGGCGTGGGCGGCAGACCCATGCGCTGGTACGAGTTGTAGGGGCTCTCGATCCGGGTGTCGGCCTCGGTGGTCCGAAGGGTGGAGCGGCCGAGCGCGTAGTTGATGGTGGAGTCCATCTGCAACGGCATCCCGCGTTCGAGCCGGTTGAAGACGACCCGTGCCACCTTGCCCATGTCGGCCTTGCTGCCGGCCTCGGCCTGGACGATGCTCGCGATGGTGACCGCCTGGTAGACGTTCATGGCGTTGCGCTGCGCGCCCGCGGCGATCGGGGCGCCGTTGAACTTCTTGTTGGCGGTGTCCACCATCGCCGACAGCAGGGACTCCGGCGTCGCCCGCTTGCCGCCCCGCTCCAGCGGATACGTCGCCGGGAAGAGGTAGCCCTCGGGGTTGCCCTCGGCGTCGTTCGGCAGCTTGAGGTCGAGCTTCTCGAGGGACTTCTTCGTGGAACCGGGCGGCAGGGCGAGGGCCTTGTCGACGGCGTCGTAGACCTGGCTCGCGCGCCAGCCCTCCGGGACCACCAGCGAGGTGGGCTTCGGCTTCTCCACGCCGCCCGTCCTCAACAGCGGCACCGCCACGGCGGTGCCGGCCACGACTGCGCCGGCGGCGATGAGAGCGATACGGCCCCGGCGCGTCAGTCGAATCGTTCTCCGTGACGGATTGTTCAGGTACATGCGGGAACGGTAACCCGCACATGCTTACAAACCCGACATAACGTCACCTCGTCGGCTCCAGTTGGGCGTCTCGGCGGACCAGCCCCGCATACCGCCCCTCCCGCTCCAGGAGTTCCTCGTGCGTACCCAGTTCCGCCACGCGCCCCGCGTCGAGGACCGCGATCTGGTCGGCGCCCCGAACGGTGGACAGGCGGTGCGCGATGGTGACCGTGGTGCGGTTGGCGGACAGGGCGTCGATGGCCTCCTGGACGGCGTGTTCGGTGCGGGTGTCCAGCGCGCTGGTCGCCTCGTCGAGGATGAGGACCGGCGGATCCCGCAGGATCGTACGGGCGATGGCCAGTCGCTGTTTCTCGCCGCCGGAGAAGCGGTACCCGCGTTCGCCGACGACGGTGTCGTAGCCGTCGGGCAGGGCGGCGATGTGGTCGTGGATCTGGGCCGCCTTCGCCGCCGCGTGCAGTTCGTCGTCGGTGGCGTCCGGCTTGGCGAAGCGCAGGTTGTCGGCGACGGAGGCGTGGAAGAGGTACGTCTCCTGAGAGACGACGCCGACCGCGCGGGCGAGGGTGTCGAAGTCGAGGTCGCGTACGTCGACCCCGTCGAGGGTGACGCGGCCTCCCGTCACGTCGTACAGCCGTGGCACGAGATGGCCCAGCGTCGACTTTCCGGCGCCGGTCGGGCCGACGACCGCGAGGCTGCCGCCCGGCGGGACGGTGAGGTCGATGCCGTCGAGGATGGCGCCCCGCTCGTCGTCGTCGCCGTCGTACCGGAACTCGACGTTCTCGAAGCGGACCTCGCCCTTGATGCGGTCGAGGTGGACGGGGTCCTTCCGCTCGGTGATGTCGATGGGCAGGTCGAGGTACTCGAAGATGCGCTGGAAGAGCGCGAGCGAGGCCTGGATCTGGACGCCGGTGGACAGCAGGCTGACGGCCGGGCGGAACAGGCCCTGCTGGAGCGAGACGAAGGCGACGATCGTGCCGATGGAGACCTGCGGGCCGCCGAGTTGGAGGGCCATGCCGGCGGTCCAGTAGATGACGGCGGGCATGGCGGCCATGACGATGGTGATGACGGCCATGCGCCAGCGTCCGGCCATGTTCGACCTCACCTCGAGGTCGACCAGCCGCTCGGACTCGTCGGCGAAGGCCGTCGTGAGCGAGTCGGACCGACCCATCGTGCGGCCGAGCAGGATGCCGCTGACCGAGAGCGACTCGGTGACGGTGGCGGCCATCGCGGCCATCTGCTTCTGGCGCTGGGTGGTGATCTTCTTGCGTTCGTTGCCGACGCGGCGGCTGATCCAGACGAAGACCGGCAGCAGGAGCAGCGACACGACGGTCAGGCGCCAGTCGAGCGCGATCATCGCGACGATCGTGGCGACCACGCTGGTGGCGTTGGAGACCAGCGAGGTGGCGGTGGAGGTGACGGTGGCCTGCATGCCGCCGATGTCGTTGGCGATGCGGGACTGGACCTCGCCGGTGCGGGTGCGGGTGAAGAAGGCGAGCGACATGCGCTGGAGGCGGCCGTAGACCGCGGTGCGCAGGTCGTGCATGACGCGCTGGCCGACCGTGGTGGAGATCAGCGTCTGCAGCACGCCGAACACGCTGGTGAGGACGGCACTGAGGATCATGCCGAGCGCGAGCAGGCTGAGCAAGCCGGTGCGGCCCTCGGGGATCGCGACGTCGAGGATCGCCTTCAGCAGGAAGGGCGTGGCCACGCCGACGAGTGACGAGGCGCCGACGAGCAGGCCGACGACGGCGAGGCGGCCGCGGTAGGGACGGAAGAGCCGCACGATGCGGCGCACCTGCCGGGGTTGCTGTTTCTCGACGTCGGATGGCGTCCAGGTGGGTGCGTTGTCGGGATGCATGGGCTCCTACGGAGGGGTGGTGATGCGGACTGACGGACCTCAGCTCATTGTTACCTATGCTCACAATGAATGTCGTCCTGATATTGTTCCCGCATGACCGCCCCCGACCCCGACGGCCCGCTCGCCGAGCAGCTGCTGCGCTTCACCCGCCGGGTCCACCGCATCCAGAAACAGCACCTGCAGCAGTGCGGCCTGGGCGTCACCCCGGCCCAGTCCCGTCTCCTGCGCACGCTCGCGCACTATGGCTCACCGCCCCGGATGGCCGATCTCGCCGAGCGCCTCGAGGTGGTCCCGCGCGCGGTGACGTCGCTGGTCGACGGGCTGGAGGCGAGCGGAAAGGTACGGCGGGTGCCGGATCCGACGAACCGGCGGGTGATCCGGATCGAGCTCACCGACGACGGGCGGGTGGCCCTGCGGGAGCTGCATGACGCGCGGCGGTCGGCGGCGGAGGAGATTCTCGCGCCGTTGACGGACGAGCAGCGTGGGGTGCTGGGCGAGTTGCTGGACACCCTGATCGACGGGGGTGCCAAGCGGCGCTGCTGAGCGGCGCTGCGCAGGGGGCCCTTCGGGCGGCCGCACCGGAACAGGCCGCGGTCCCCTCCAGCGGTTGGAGGGGACCGCGGCCTGTTCCGGCGGTCGGGCTCAACTGGCCTCGGAGGCCGGCTCCTTGTCCGTCCGAGCGGGAACGGCGACCGGCTCGCCGCTGTCCGATACGGCCGTTTCGTCGTCGTCCGCCTTGACCACGATCTCGCCGTCGAGGACCTTCCTCGCCCGCTCCCTGTCCAGCGCGCCCTCCCAGCGGGAGACCGCGAAGACGGCGACGCAGTTGCCGAGCAGGTTGGTGACGACGCGCATCGAGTCCATGATGCGGTCCACGCCGAGGAGCAGGGCGACGGCTCCGGCCGGGATCGCGCCCAGCGAGGAGGCGGTCGCGGACAGCGCGAGGAACGCCGAGCCGGGGATGCCCGCCATGCCCTTGCTGGTCAGCATCAGCACCAGGATCACGGTGACCTGCTGGCTGAGGCTGAGGTCGACGCCCACGGCCTGGGCGATGAACAGCGTGCCGATGGACAGGTAGAGCGAGGCGCCGTCGAGGTTGAAGGAGTAGCCCGTCGGCAGTACCAGACCCACGGCGTCGTCACGGGCGCCGGCCTTGCGCAGCTTCTGCATCACACGCGGCAGGACCGACTCGGTGGACGCGGTGCCGAGCGCGAGCAGCATCTCCTCACGGATGTAGCGGAGGAACTTCCACAGACTGAGCCCGGTGACGACCTTCAGGGCGATGGCGAGGAGCGCGATGAAGAACGCCGCCGCCGCGTAGCACAGGATGATCAGCTTGCCGTAGGTCTCGATCACCCCGAGCCCGTAGTTGCCGATCAGGACGGCCATCGCGCCGAACACCGCGATGGGCGCCAGCCGCATGACGAAGCCGACGATCGCGAAGATGATCTCCTGGGCCTGCTCGATGGCCGGCAGCACCTGCGGCACCTTGGTGTGCCCGAGGTGCAGCAGCGCGGCACCCACCAGGCAGGCCAGCAGCAGCACCTGCAGCAGGGAGTTCTCGGCGAAGGCGCCGATGAAGGAGGTGGGGATCGCGTTCAGCGCGAACTCGGTCGTCGAGGGCAGCGAACCGCCGTTCGTCTTCGCGTCGACGGCCGAGGCGTCGAGCGTGGACGGGTCCACGTTCATCCCGGACCCGGGCTGGACCACGTTGGCGGCGAGGAGCCCGATGAGCAGGGCGAGCGTGCTCGCGACCTCGAACCAGATCAGGGCCTTCAGCCCGATCCGCCCGAACGCCTTCAGGTCACCGGCCTTGGCGATGCCGACGACGACCACGCAGAACACCAGCGGCGAGATGATCGTCTTGATCAGCCGGATGAACCCGTCGCCGAGCGGCTGGAGATCCGCGGCGAATCCGGGCCACAGCTTCCCGACGACGATTCCGAGCACGAGCGCGCAGGCGACCTGCGCGAAGAGAGAGGTACGCAGTATGCGTGCGACGCGTCGCGGCAGGGACGGTACGGACGGCGGCACGGGCACTCCTTGGGGACGGCGGCACACAGAAGTCCCCTGGGAACGGGTGGGACTTCTGCGATACGGAAAGCGCATTCCGTGGCGATCACTTTGCGGGTGATGTTGGTCCCGCACAAGACCGCCGTGTTGCATCCGCGTAAATCACGCCCCGAGTGACGCATCGCACACATCCCGCCTCAACAGGCCCTGCGGTCCTCGGTGAGCACCCCTTGGACGCTGGTCAGAGAACGGTCCCAGCACCCACCCGAGCCGTGCAGCCGGTAACGCTCGCTCGTCGTTCCGACCGCGTGCCGCTGGTCGCGCGGCACGTTCAACGTCCAGGCGGCGTCACCCGTGTAGGTGTCGTCGAGCCGCGACCACACGGTTCGCCGTCCGTCCTGGGTCGTCACGACCGCGGCACGGTCACCGAGGGTCAGCACGGTCCGCAGCCGGTCGCCCGTACCGATCGTGATCGAGCCGTCCATCGTGTACGTCCGCTGGGTGCGGGTCGTACGGGCCGGTCCGCGTCCGTCGACCGTGACCGATCCCTCCTCCGTCCAGGTGGCGTCGAGAGCGTCCAGGTTCTCGCCGTCCGTCCAGCGGTGCACGGAGTCGTTCGTAAGCGACCGGCGCACCGTGGTCGTCACCCTGCCGTGCGAGGTGTCGACGTAGCCGGCGACGGTCAGCCGGTGACCACCCTGCGTGTCCACCCGGTGCTCCGAACCGGGCGTGTACGTCGAGGAGTTGGCGAGCTCGCCGACCCGGTGCGCGGTGAGTTCGCCGGTGACGTGGGCGCTCTTCGCGTCCTGCCAGACGAGGACGTTCACCGGCGCGCTCCAGCCGCTCTGCCCCTCGGGAACGCCGGCGACGGAGACCTCGACGCGGTGCGGGCGGCCGTCGTTGAGGATGCCTGCGAACGGCGTCAGGTCGTATTCGATCGGCTTGACGTCGAAGGCGCGCGGTGCCGGGATGACGTACCAGAGGAAGGGGTTGGACCAGCCGCCGGTCCACACGTGCGGGAACGGCGCGGCGATTCCGGCGAGTCGGCCGTCGACCTTGATCTGCACCTCGCGGTAGGGGCCGCCGGCGGCCTTGCAGGAGTAGGGCGCCGGGTCGGGCGCCGACAGGTACCAGAACTCCTCGCAGCCGCCGCCGGAGCCGGTGGCGTACACCTCGGCGACTATGCGTTCGCTGTTGCGCGGGGTGGTGAGGGTGCCGTCCTGGAGGGTGAGGACGCGGTCGGGGGTCGCGGCCGCGCGGTCGGGGCCAGCGGCGGGGCCGCCGGTGACCTCGGCGGTGTGGTTGGCGACCTCGGCGGCGGTGCGGCCGGCGTAGAACGTCAGCGTGACCTTGACGTCGATGACGCCCGTGTACGTGTCGTTGACGACGTTCCCGATGAGCATCTCGACGTCCTGGCCACGGCGGAGGGTGTCGCTGTAGCGCGTGACGTCCTTCTCCACGGACCACTCGATGCCGTCGGGCGACGGCTCCGGAGTCGACGTACGGAAGATCTCGACGCCGCCGACGTGCAGATAGCCGAGCCGGTCGTACTGACGTCCCTTGACCTTGCCGTCCATCCGCAGCACGACCTTGCTCCAGCGGTCGCCGCAGCCTTCGGGCGGTGCGTAGGTGCCCCTGTACGGGGTGAAGTCCCGGAACTGGGCCTCGGCGACGGCGACTTGGCAGGACTTGCCGGAAGGTCTGGTGACGGGTGGGGCGGCGGTGATGGGGTCGTGCCAGTCGGTGCCGAACTCGGCGGGCACATCGGCCGATCGGGCGGGGGCCGCCCCGAGGAACGAGGTCGCCAGGAGGGTCGCTCCCGCGAGCATGGACATGACGATCCGTCTCTTCATGGCCGTGTTCTACGGGGAGTTGGGCATCGGCCGCAATGATGCCTCCTGCGTCAGAGCAAGCCTTTCAGGTCGGCCCTGCCCCCCCTCACCACCACGGGATGCCGGTCCGGATCGAGCGCGCGCAGCAGGCACTCCATCGCCGATTCGGACAAACTCCCGCAGGCCGACGTGCCACTGCTGTGGCCCATGTGCAACCAGATGCCACCACTCTCCGCCTCGCCCTCGGGGCGGGTGGGGTCGTCGGGCGGGGTGCAGAGCACGACCGTGGATCTCCGGGAGCCCCTGCCGTCGCCATGGACCGTCACGACCTGGCGGGAGGCGGCGGGGACGCGCCGCTGCCGGCGGTTGCGGTTCACCGCGGACGCATCACTCCATGGTGCACCGCGTTCGGCGCGGCCGCGGAATCGGGAGGCGGCGGGGCGGGCGGAGCTGCGGGATCGGCGGGGTTACGGGATCGGAAAGGCGGCGGGATCGGCGAGGTAGCGGCATGGGCGACCGCTCCGCGTTCCCGCCGGGGACCGGAACTGTGCGGCGCGGCGGAAAACCGTTTGCGTCCGACCACGCTGCGACGCGAACCTGTCACGGTTTGCTGCCGCCGTGCGCGTCCCCGCACCACGCATCGGCACCCGATCAACTCCATCACTCCCATCCCCGATCCCCCCACTGACACGAGCCACTGGGACGTCATGCAGATTCAAGACCTTCCGTATCCCGATCCAGGTGTGCCGGACGCACGCTCGGGTCCCCGATTCCTGTGGTGGCTCTTCCGGAACCAGCTGGGCGGACAGTTGAAGTCCCTGGCCTGGGGGCTGCTGCACTTCCTGTCCGTCTCCGCACTGCCGTTCTGCGTCGGCGTCGCCGTGCAGGCCGTGGTCGACCGCTCCGGTGCGCGACTCGCCCTCGCGGGCGGGCTGTTGGCCCTGTGCGCCGCCGGAAACGCGATCGGCGACACCTTCCTGCACCGCACCGCCGTCACCAACTGGATCACCGCGGCCGCCCGCGTCCAGCAGGTACTGGCCCGCAAGGCCGCCCAGCTGGGCTCCGCGCTGACCCGACGCGTGGCGGCCGGTGAGGTCGTGGCCGTCTCCACGGGTGACGTCGAGAAGATCGGCTGGTTCGTCGAGGCCTGGTCGCGGTTCACCGCGGCCGCGGTCACCATCGTGGTGGTCTGCGTCGGCCTGGTCGTCTATCAGCCGGCACTCGGTGCGGTCGTCGCCGTGGGCCTGCCCGTGCTGGCGGTCGCCGTGCTGCCGTTGCTGCCCCGGGCGACCCGGCGGGCCGACTTCCAGCGCGAGAAGGCGGGCCGCGCCACCGAGTTGGCCTCGGACACCGTCGCCGGACTGCGGGTCCTGCGCGGCATCGGCGGCGAGGAGCTCTTCCTCGACCGCTACCGCCGCGCCTCCCAGGAGGTACGCCACGCCGCCGTGCGCAGCGCCCGGATGTGGTCCCTGATCTCGGCGATCCAGGTGCTGCTGCCGGGGCTGCTGCTGATCGGCGTGGTCTGGTACGGCGTCAAGCTGGCCCGCGAGGGCCGCGTCACCGTCGGCGAACTCGTCGCCGTCTACAGCTCCATCCTGATCCTCACCTATCCCCTCCGGCACTTCGAAGAGATCGCGATGGCCTACTCCTTCTCACGCCCCTCGGCCCGGCGGGCCGCAGGCGTGCTGTCCCTGGAGCGGGCCACCGACACCGACGGGTCGCGCGACGGGTCCGAGGTGCCCTCCGGGGACCTGTACGACCCGGCCACCGGGCTGCTCGCCCCCGCGGGCCGGCTCACCGCCGTGGTGTGCGGCGACCCGGACGCGGCTGGGCGGCTGGCCGAACGGCTGGGCGGGCACGCCTCCGAGGAGGGCACTGCGGTGCTGCTGGGCGGCGTCCCGCTGGACGAGTTGCCGCTCGACACCGCCCGTACGGCCGTCCTCGTGCAGGACAAGGACCCGGTGCTGCTCTCCGGCACGCTGCGCGAACTGTTCGACGTGCCGAGGTCCGGCGCCGTCGGTGCCGAGGAGGCGCTGGCGGCGGCGCAGTGCGCGGACGTCCTGGCCGCCCTGGTCCAGGGGTCGCTCGGCGCCGAGGACCCGATGGACGCCCGCATCACGGAGCGCGGCCGGTCCCTGTCCGGCGGCCAGCGCCAGCGTCTGGCACTGGCCCGGTCGCTGATCACGGACCCGGACGTGCTGGTCCTGGACGAGCCGACGTCGGCCGTCGACTCCCACACGGAGGCCCGGATCGCGGAGGGCGTGCGGAACCTGCGGGCGGGGCGCACGACGGTGGTGTTCACCTCGTCCCCGCTGCTCCTGGACCGCGCCGACCGGGTCGTCCTCGTCCACGAGGGCGAGGTCGCGGCGGTCGGCGTACACCGCGACCTGGTGCACGACGAACCGCGGTACCGGGCGGTGGTGACCCGGGAGACCGACGAAGAGGCCGCCCTGAGCGGTGAGTTGGGCGACGCCCCGGGCGAGCGGGCCGCCCTCGGCAATGCGCTGGGCAAGGGCGCCTCCCTGAACGACGTACTGAAGGAACTGGAAGAGATCGAGGAGTCGGCATGATCGGCGTGGCGCCACCGGCGTACGACCCGGCGGCCCCGACGACGGCGAACACCCTGCCGGTCGGCGCCCCCGCGACCGTACGCGCCTATGTGGTCGAGTTGTTCCGCAGGCACCGCCGTGCCTTCCTCCTCCTCGTCTCCGTCAACACGGTCGCCGTGGTGGCCTCGATGGCAGGCCCCTGGCTGTTGGGCGGCCTGGTGGAACGGGTGTCGGCGGGCGTCGCCGAGCGCGAACTCCAACTGGAGCTCACCCTCGGCCTGTTCGTGGCCGCACTCGCGGTCCAGGCCGTGTTCGTACGGCAGGTGCGGCTGCGCGGCGCGATGCTCGGCGAACGGATGCTGGCCGATCTGCGCGAGGACTTCCTCGTCCGGTCGGTCGGACTGCCGCCGGGCGTCCTGGAGCGGGCCGGAACGGGCGATCTCCTCTCCCGGATCACGACGGACATCGACCGGCTGGCCAACGCGATGCGCGAGGCGGTGCCCCAGCTGGCGATCGGCGTGGTGTGGGTGGTTCTGCTGCTCGGCGGGCTCGTCGTCACGGCGCCGCCGCTGGCCGCCGCCGTGCTGCTCACCATGCCGCTGCTCGTGATCGGCTGCCGCTGGTACTTCAAGCGGGCGCCGTCCGCCTACCGCTCGGAGGCCGCCGGGTACGCCGCCGTGGCCGCCGCGCTCGCCGAGACCGTGGACGCCGGGCGCACCATCGAGGCCCACCGCCTCGGCGAACGCCGGGTGGAGCTCTCCGAGCGGCGGATCAAGGAGTGGACGGCCTGGGAGCGCTACACGCTCTGGCTGCGGTCGGTGCTCTTCCCGTTCATCAACGTCACGCACGTGATGATCCTCGGCTCGGTCCTGATGGTCGGCGGCGTGTTCGTCCTGCAGGGCTGGATGGGGATCGGTCAGCTGACGACGGGTGCGCTCATCGCGCAGATGCTGGTGGATCCCGTCGGGCTCATCCTGCGCTGGTACGACGAGTTGCAGGTGGCCCAGGTGTCGCTGGCCCGGCTGGTCGGGGTCCGGGACATCGAGCCGGAGGCCGGCGACGCCCTGCTGTCGCCCGAGGGACGCGACGTGCGCGCCGACCGGGTGCACTTCGGCTACCTGGAGGGCGTGGACGTGCTCCGCCAGGTCTCCCTGGAGGTCGCGCCCGGCACCCGGCTGGCACTGGTCGGTCCCTCGGGCGCCGGCAAGTCGACCCTGGGCAGGCTGCTCGCCGGCATCTACGCGCCCCGGGACGGCCGGGTCACCCTGGGCGGTGCGGAACTGTCCCGGATGACCGCCGAGCAGGTCCGCTCGCACGTTGCCCTGGTGAACCAGGAACACCACGTCTTCGTGGGCTCGCTGCGCGACAACCTGCTGCTGGCCCGCACCGACGCGACGGACGCCGAACTGTGGGCGGCGCTGGGCGCCGTCGACGCGGACGCGTGGGCCCGTGCGCTCGACGACGGCCTGGACACCGAGGTCGGCTCGGGCGGGTTCTCGCTCACCCCGGCCCAGGCCCAGCAGATCGCGCTGGCCCGCCTGGTGCTGGCCGACCCGCACACACTGGTCCTGGACGAGGCGACCTCGCTCCTCGACCCACGCGCGGCCCGCCACCTGGAGCGGTCCCTGGCCCGCGTCCTCGACGGCCGCACCGTGGTCGCCATCGCCCACCGCCTCCACACCGCCCACGACGCGGACATCATCGCCGTCGTCGAGAACGGCCGCATCACCGAACTGGGCAGCCATGACGACCTGGTCAGGGCCGACGGGGCGTATGCGGCGCTTTGGCGGTCCTGGCATGGGTGAGCGGGGGCGCGCGAGGGGGGGCTCGACCGGCGACTGGGGTGAGATGCGCTGGGGGCTTGGCCGCCGACCAGGGTAGGTGAGGTGAGCCGGGGGCTCGGCCACCGACCACGGCAGGCGAGGAGAGCCGGGCGCTCGACCGCCGACCGCCCACCAGGGTAGGTGAGGTGAGCCGGGCGCTCGGCCACCGACCACGGCAGGCGAGGAGAGCCGGGCGCTCGACCGCCGACCACGGCAAGGCGAGATGCGCCGGGCGCTCGGCCACCGACCACGGCAGATGAGGTGACCCGGGCACTCAGCCACCGACCAGGGTGGGGTACGCGGAGCCTCGGCCGCCGACCGGCGTTCCGAGCTGTGGCCGCCGTGCTCGGCGTGACAGCGGTTGCGCGGCTCCGAGGGCTGGGCTCGGCCGACAGCAGTTGCGCGCCGGGAAGGCGGGGCTCAGCCGGCAGCAGTTGCGGGCCGGATGGCAGGGCTTGCCCACCGCTCGCCGCTGTGCGGTCGCGTACCGGAGTGGCGATGCTCAGCCGGCCGCCGCAACAAGCCGAGGTGGCGGGGCTGCGCCGACCACCGTCGCAACCCGAGGTGACGGGCTCGGCCCGCCGCGGCCTCAAGCCGAGGTGAGGGGTCTCGGCCCACCACGGCCGCCACCCTCTGCCACGGGTCTTGACCCACCAGAGCCGCCACCCCAGACCACGGACCTTGACCCACCACAGCCGCCACCCCAGACCACGGACCTTGACCCACCACAGCCGCCACCCCAGACCACGGACCTTGACCCACCACAGCCGCCACCCAGGTGACCGGCCCAGGCTTCGCGGAGCGCGGTCGGCGGGCTGTAGTGGGCCGGGGTGGCATGGGCCGGCCGGCCTTCGTGCTCCCGGCCGGACCGGCCAGCCCCTGCCCTGCCCAGTGCGGCGGCGGGGATCCAGGCGTGGCCGATCCGCAAGGCCTCGGCCTGGCCCCGTGCCGTTGCGCCGGGGCGAAGAGGGGTGGAAGTCTGGATAGCGGCACCGGTTCGGGGGCACCCGGAAACCACGCGATTCCCGCCGGGTGCGGCCTGTGCCCCGCGCCGCGGCGGCTCGCCGCCGACCGCGGTGACCTCGGGCCCGTCCCCACCACCTGGAGGTACCCGTGAACAGCGCCGACGGATGGGGGGACGACGTCTACCAGCCCGACGCATCCGACCAACGTGAGGACACGGGGCTGCTCGACGCTGAGGACACCCTGGTGAACGACGGCGTCGACGACCCCCTGGACCGGGGCTGGTCCCCTCCGGAGCGTCCGTGGGCGGTGGAGCACAGCGGTGTCACGGCCGCCGAACGCCAGCAGGGCGAGACCCTCGACCAGCGGCTCGCCGAGGAGCTGCCCGACCTCGTCCCGCAGGACGGCGACGGCCTGGGCGACGCCGAGGGTACCGACGGGGAACTCCTCGACAACGAGGTCGGCGCTACGCGCTCCGGCCGCCTCGTCGCCCCCGACGAAGGAGCCCATGAGGACGAGGAGAGCGCACTCGTCGCGACGGACGTGGGCATCGACGGCGCGGCGGCGTCCGCAGAGGAGGCCGCCATGCACATCGTCGACGAGGACGCCCTGTACGGCTGACCGCCGTACGACAGACCGCACCGCCCCGTGTGGCTCGGTCCGCGCGCCTCGTGACCCGGACCGTCGGCCCTTTCCGACGCCGCCAGAGGAGGAGTTCGCATGCAGCAGGACAAGCACCCCGACTACCGCCCGGTGGTCTTCCGCGACCGCGCCGCCGGCTACGCCTTCCTGACCAGGTCCACCGCGACCAGCGACCAGACCATCGAGTGGGACGACGGCGAGACCTACCCCGTCGTGGACGTCGAGATCTCCTCGGAGAGCCACCCCTTCTACACCGGCAAGGCGAGGACCGTCGACTCGGAGGGCCGCGTCGCCGCCTTCGAGCGGCGCTACGGCGGTGGAGCGGGCCAGGGCGGCTGATCCGGCGATACCGGGGGTCCTGCAGCGGGTTCCACCAGGGCCTCCGTCGGCAGGCAGCCCACCCGGAGAACCGTCGCGTCCGATGCCTGGTCCCGGGGACTCGGCGGAACCGATCGCCCGGGTGAGGACGTCCCGGAGTACTTCCGTCGCCAGGATGCCGAGCACTTCCCCTCGGCCGGTACTCCGAGGGTCCCGTCCACTCAGATGACGTTCAGCGCTGCCGCGCAGCCCAACCCGCCGAGCACCATGAACGCCGGCATCAGCACCTTGAGCTCGACCCAGCTGCCCGCCCGGAACCGCATGGCCTTCGGCGGGCCCACCGGGTACCACCGCTTGCGGCCGACCGGGATCGGCCACAGGATCGGGCAGCCGGACACCGTCAGGGCGTCCCCGATGTCGTGCACCAGCGCGCCCAGCACGATCGGCAGCCCCAGCCACAGGTACTCCTGACCGGGCGCCGTGAACAACCAGTCCGAGCCGTTGCCCGGCTTGTCCAGGACCCCGGCGAGGATCCACGCGCTGGTCGCGGCCAGCAGCCAGACCAGGACATCGGCGCTGGAACCGCGGGTCGCACGCCACAGCAGGCCCTCGATAGCCAGCACCATGTGCGCGAACAGGATCGCCAGCACCGCCCAGCGCCCGCCGGTGATCGCCAGGACCGAGGCGCCCCCGCCGATCAGGACCGCCCACAGCCAGGTGTGCGTGAGCGTGCGATGCCCGCCGGAGCGACGCGGGTCGCCCTGCTTCTTGGTCGCCTTGTAGACGGCGTACGACAGCTTGTCGACGATCTCGCACAGCCAGCGCGACAGCGGCCCGAAGGCCCGCGAGATGGTGGCGGCCTTGTGATCGAGATCCGGGGCGAGGGCCGCTCCGGCGCAGATCAGCGCGCCGGACAGCAGGACGGGCCAGGGCATCCCGTGTCCCGCCGCGGCGGCGGCCGCTCCGACGCCGAGCCAGGCGGCGGCCCCCGACAGTGAGTGTGCTGGTCCCATCATCGCCGTTGCCCGCCCCATTCCTCGTGTGCCGCTGTCCAGTTGACCGGGATCGCTGACTTGTCGTCGGCGACACAGAGTAGCGTTCGCGATCTTCGACCCCGCAGCCGATTCCCCTATGGGACGTGAGGGCAGGCAAGATGGGTGGGTGACCCTCATCGATCAGCTGCCGCCGACCGCCGACCCCGACGCCCTCTACGAAGCCTTCGAGTCGTGGGCCGAGGAGCGCGGCCTCACTCTCTACCCCCACCAGGAGGAGGCGCTGATCGAGGTGGTCTCCGGCGCGAACGTGATCGTGTCGACGCCCACCGGCTCGGGCAAGAGCATGATCGCCGCGGGCGCCCACTTCGCCGCGCTGGCCCGGGACGAGGTCACCTTCTACACCGCTCCGATCAAGGCACTCGTCTCGGAGAAGTTCTTCGAGCTGTGCAAGCTGTTCGGCACCGAGAACGTCGGCATGCTGACCGGCGACGCGTCCGTCAACGCCGACGCCCCCGTCATCTGCTGCACCGCCGAGGTGCTCGCGTCGATCGCGTTGCGCGACGGCAAGCAGGCGGACGTCGGCCAGGTCGTCATGGACGAGTTCCACTTCTACGCGGAGGCGGATCGCGGCTGGGCCTGGCAGATCCCGATCCTCGAACTTCCCCAGGCGCAGTTCATCCTGATGTCGGCCACGCTCGGCGACGTCTCGATGTTCGAGAAGGACCTCACCAGGCGCACCGGCCGCCCGACGGCGGTGGTCCGCTCGGCGACCCGTCCGGTGCCGCTCTCCTACGAGTACAAGCTCACTCCGCTCACCGAGACGCTGACCGAGCTCCTGGAGACCAAGCAGGCGCCGGTCTACATCGTGCACTTCACACAGGCGCAGGCCGTGGAGCGGGCGCAGGCGCTGATGAGCATCAACATGTGCTCGCGCGAGGAGAAGGACCAGATCGCCGAACTGATCGGCAACTTCCGCTTCACCACCAAGTTCGGCCGCAACCTCTCCCGTTACGTACGGCACGGCATCGGCGTCCATCACGCCGGCATGCTGCCCAAGTACCGGCGTCTGGTGGAGAAGCTCGCGCAGGCCGGACTGCTGAAGGTCATCTGCGGCACGGACACGCTCGGGGTAGGCGTCAACGTCCCCATCCGCACAGTGCTGTTCACGGCGCTGACCAAGTACGACGGCAACCGTGTCCGCACCCTGCGCAACCGGGAGTTCCACCAGATCGCGGGCCGTGCGGGACGCGCGGGCTTCGACACGGCGGGGTTCGTCGTCGCCCAGGGGCCCGAGCACGTCATCGAGAACGAGAAGGCGCTCGCCAAGGCCGGTGACGACCCGAAGAAGCGCCGCAAGGTCGTCCGCAAGAAGGCGCCGGAAGGCTTCGTCGGCTGGACGGAGAACACCTTCGAGAAGCTCATCGCCTCCGAACCGGAGCCGCTGACCTCCCGCTTCCGGGTCACCCACACCATGCTGCTCTCGGTGATCGCCCGTCCCGGCAACGCCTTCGAGGCGATGCGCCACCTCCTGGAGGACAACCACGAGCCGCGCAAGCAGCAGCTGCGGCACATCAGGCGCGCGATCGCCATCTACCGCTCGCTGCTGGACGGCGGGATCGTCGAGAAGCTCGACGAACCGGACCCCACCGGCCGCATCGTCCGTCTCACGGTCGATCTCCAGCAGGACTTCGCGCTGAACCAGCCGCTGTCCACTTTCGCGCTGGCCGCGTTCGAGCTGCTGGACCCGGACTCGCCGTCCTACGCCCTCGACATGGTGTCCGTCGTCGAGTCCACCCTGGACGACCCGCGGCAGATCCTCGTCGCCCAGCAGAACAAGGCCAAGGGCGAGGCCGTGGCCGCGATGAAGGCGGACGGCGTCGAGTACGAGGAGCGCATGGAGCGCCTCCAGGACATCACCTACCCGAAGCCGCTGGAGGAGCTCCTCTTCCACGCCTACAACACGTACCGCAAGAGCCACCCCTGGGTCGGCGACCACCCGCTGTCGCCGAAGTCCGTCATCCGGGACATGTACGAACGGGCGCTGTCCTTCACCGAGTTGGTGTCCTTCTACGAGCTGGCCCGCACCGAGGGCATCGTGCTGCGCTACCTCGCCAGCGCCTACAAGGCCCTCGACCACAACATCCCCGACGACCTCAAGTCCGAGGACCTCCAGGATCTGATCGAGTGGCTCGGGGAGATGGTCCGCCAGGTCGACTCCAGCCTGCTGGACGAGTGGGAGCAGCTCGCCAACCCGGAGGAGATGACCGCCGAGGAGGCCCAGGAGAAGGCGGACGAGGTCAAGCCGATCACCACGAACGCGCGTGCCTTCCGCGTCCTCGTCCGCAACGCCATGTTCCGCCGCGTGGAACTCGCCGCCCTCGACCAGGTCGAGGAGCTGGGCGAGATGGACGCCGACGCCGGCTGGGACGCCGAGGCCTGGGGCGAGGCCATGGACAAGTACTGGGACGAGTACGAGGACCTGGGCACCGGGCCCAACGCCCGTGGCCCCAAGCTCCTGGTGATCGAGGAGGAACCGGCGAACCGCCTGTGGCGCGTCCGCCAGATCTTCGACGACCCGAACGGCGACCATGACTGGGGCATCAGCGCGGAGATCGACCTCGCCGCCTCCGACGCGGAGGGCCGCGCGGTGGTCCGCGTCACCGACGTAGGCCAGCTGTGAGCACAGGAGAATCCCACCCATGACGACGAACCCGGCCGACAGGCTCGTCGACCTGCTCGACCTGGAGCAGATCGAGGTCAACATCTTCCGGGGCCGCAGCCCGCAGGAGTCCCTGCAGCGGGTCTTCGGCGGCCAGGTGGCAGGCCAGGCGCTGGTCGCCGCCGCGCGGACCACGGACGGCGACCGGCCCGTGCACTCGTTGCACGCGTACTTCCTTCGGCCGGGCAGGCCGGGCGTGCCGATCGTGTACCAGGTCGAACGGGTGCGGGACGGCAGGTCGTTCACGACCCGCCGGGTCACCGCCGTGCAGCAGGGCCGCACGATCTTCAATCTCACCGCCTCCTTTCACAAGCCTGAGCAAGGGAGCTTCGAGCACCAGCTGCCGCCGGCCCGCAAGGTCCCGGAACCGGAGTCGCTGCCGACGGTCACCGACGAGATCCGGGAGCATCTGGGCACGCTGCCCGAGCAGTTGGAGCGGATGGCGCGTCGGCAGCCCTTCGACATCCGCTATGTGGACCGGCTGCGCTGGAGTGCCGAGGACGTCAAGGGCGCCGAGCCGCGCAGCGCGGTGTGGATGCGCGCGGTCGGTCCGCTGGGTGACGACCCGGTCGTGCACACGTGCGCGCTGACCTACGCCAGTGACATGACCCTCCTGGACGCGGTCCGGATCCCGGTCGAGCCGCTGTGGGGCCCGCGGAGCTTCGACATCGCGTCGCTGGACCACGCCATGTGGTTCCACCGGCCCTTCCGCGCGGACGAGTGGTTCCTGTACGACCAGGAGTCGCCGATCGCCACCGGTGGCCGGGGCCTCGCCCGTGGGCGGATCTACGACCTGGAGGGACGTCTGTTGGTGTCCGTCGTCCAGGAGGGTCTGTTCAGGGCGCTGTAGCCCGGAGGGTTCTGCGCCGCAGCCGGCTCAGCAGGCCGCGTGGCCGCTCCGGCTCCGTGGGCCGGGGCGATCCGGCGGGCTCCGGATGCACGGGAACCCGGGCACGGCTCACTGTGGGACGGGGCGCGGGCCCTGTCTCAAGGGCTTCCCGCAGGAGTGCTGTCAGGTCGGTCCGGAGCAGACTGATCTCGTCCGGGTCGTCCGCCGTCATCAGCCTCTGAGCGATGTGCGCGGCGGGCGAACCGGGTGCCCCGGATGCCGGCGGCCCGGGCCGGAAGCGATTCAGGTGGGAGCGCTCATAGGGGTCGGGGACGATTTCCGCGATCTGAACGGGGTCGAGGAAAGCGGCCAGGGCGCCCGCCCTCTCCCAGGGGCCCCCGGCCTGCCGCAACAGGAAGTCCCGGTGACGTCCCCGCCAGTTGTGCGGACGCAGGTCCACGCCCGCGTCCAGCATGGCGAGCAAGCCCTCGGGCATACGGCGGGCCTTCAGCAGTGAGGCGTTCTTGTCGTCGGCGGCGAACCGCTTCAACTCCTCGGCCAGATACAGCCAGACCACGGCTCGATAGCGGTTCAGATACCACTTCACCGGCACGACCAGGCCCAGACGTGCGAGGCGCGTGAACCTGCCCACGGACACGTCCATGAGAGCAGCGCCCTCAGCCGTCCCCACGGCCTTCACACGCTCCAGCAACGAGTCGGGGAACCCGTCCCCCGAGCGCACCCTGTCGATCTCGCCGCGCGGCACGCGCCGGCCCCCGCCTCCCTCGTCCGGCACGGTCCGGATGAGGCCGAGGTGGACGGCGAGGTCCAGATCGCTTCGCTTCAGTGAAAGTTCCCGAGCCGCACGGCCCGGCGTGCAGGACGGCTGGGAAGGCTTCGTGATGGTGTCGCCGGACATGGTCGGTCTCCCCCGTGGAGTCAGTTGCTCACGCTGTGTGCGCTCGCCGTGACAAAAACCGTAGCCAATCCGCGAGATCGCGTGGCGAGCCTGTGGATAACTCCACGGGGGGCGGCGAATCAGCGGGTCAGAGGTCCGTGCTCGGTGCCCGCTCGGGTTGCCGGGCATCCACGTCGAGATGCTCGCCGACCCGGTTGACGAGCAGCGTCATCTCGTAGGCGATCTGTCCGATGTCGGCTTCGGCGCCGCTGAGCACGCACAGACACGCGCCGCTCCCGGCCGCGGTGACGAACAGCACGGCGTCGTCGAACTCGACCATCGTCTGGCGCACTCTGCCCGCGCCGAAGTGCCGGCCCGAGCCCTTGGCCAGGCTGTGCAGTCCCGACGAGACGGCGGCGAGGTGCTCGGCGTCCTCGCGTCGCAGTCCCGTGCTCGCACCGGTCACCAGGCCGTCGTTGGACAGCACCAACGCGTGTCGCACATGATCGACGCGCTCCGTCAGGTCGTCCAGGAGCCAGCCAAGTCCCTGGTTCTGCGCCATGATCCGGTCTCCCCGTGTAGATGTCTCCCCCTGCACCGGAGGAATCTCCTTCGCCACCCTTCCCGACAATCCGGCCCGTGGGCAAGGAGGATGGGGGCATGGCGCAGAAGATGACCGATGAGGAATGGCGCGCGTTCGTCTCGCACGGCACGCGCACCGGCAAGCTGTCGACCGTACGAGCCGACGGGAGCCCGCATGTGGCGCCGATCTGGTTCATGCTGGACGGGGACGAGGTGGTGTTCAACACCGGGAAGTCGTCCGTGAAGGGGCGCAATCTGGCCCGTGACGGCCGCGTGGCGCTGTGCGTGGACGACGATCGGCCGCCGTTCGACTTCGTGGTGCTGCGAGGCCGTGCCCGGATCTCGGAGGATCTCAGCGAGGTGCGGCACTGGGCCGGCCGTATCGGGGCGCGCTACATGGGTGAGGAACGCGCTGAGGAATTCGGGGCGCGCAACGGCGTTCCGGGCGAACTCCTCGTCCGCGTCAAGATCGAGAAGGTGCTGGCGGAGAAGGGCGTCGCGGAGTGAGCGTGGTCCGGGCTCCCGTGGGCGGCGGCTGATGACCAGTCAGCCCACCGAGTCGAGCAGCCGGGCGGTGTGCATCCGCCCGGCGTACTCGACGAGCCGGATCAGCACCTCCTTCCCCGAGTCGCGGTCCCTGGCGTCGCAGAGGACCACGGGCGTTCCCTGGTCCAGGTCGAGGGCGCGCGAGACGTCGTGGGCGCCGTATGTGCGCGCGCCCGCGAAGCAGTTGACGGCCACGACGAAGGGGATGTGCCGGTGCTCGAAGTAGTCCACCGCGGGGAAGCAGTCCTCCAGGCGCCGGGTGTCCGCGAGGACCACCGCGCCCAGCGCTCCCTGCGAAAGCTCGTCCCACAGGAACCAGAAGCGGTCCTGACCGGGGGTGCCGAAGAGGTACAGGGACAGGCCGGAGCGGATGGTGATGCGCCCGAAGTCCATGGCGACAGTCGTGGTGACCTTCTGGTCCACGCCGTCGGTGTCGTCCACCAGTTGCCCGGCTTCGCTGAGCAGTTCCTCGGTGCGCAGCGGCCGGATCTCGCTGACGGCGCCCACCAGGGTGGTCTTGCCCACGCCGAATCCACCGGCGACAAGAATCTTCAACGCCAGTGCGGCCGTCTCGCCGTCGGAGGCCTCTGATGCGTCGGATGCGTCGGAGTGCTCGGAGACCATCGATCACTTCTCTCTGGAGTGCCGGCATCGGTCGACGTCACGGTGCGAAGTCAGCATCATGACAACTGCGCCTGCGTTTCGGGGGGTTGGATCGCTTTTTGCCCGAGGCGACCGTTTTCTTTCCCTGAAGTCATCTACAACGCCCGCAATCCTTCGATGACCTCGCGCAGAATCCGCTCGTCGGGAAGCTGCGCGGGCGGTACCGGACGGCTGACGGTGACGCAGCCCAGTTCCAGGAGGTCGCCGAGGAGCACCCTGACGACGCCCACGGGCAGATCGGCGCCCGCGGCGAGTTCCGCGACCGACTGCGTCTCCGTACGGCACAGCTCGATGAGGGAGCGGTGTTCCGGCCCGAGTGCGGTGTCGTCGCCGGTTGCGGGCGCGGCGGGGTCCAGCGTGACCAGGGCGATCAGGTCGAAACGGACGCTGGTGGGGCCGGGTTGGGTGCGTCCGCCCGTCATGGCGTACGGGCGGACGAGGGGCCCGGCTTCGCTGTCGTACCACTGACTGCCCTGCTCGCGCGGAGCGCCCGTCGTGTCCTGCGTCATGTGCGCGGACCTCCTTCCCGGCTCATCCCGCGGCGGGCGGGCGCGCTGCGGCGCGCGCAGGGGTGTGGAGGTGTTCGCCGACGCGTTTGACGAGCCGTGCCATCTCGTACGCCACCAGCCCGATGTCGGCGGTCACAGCGGTGAGGACGGCGAGACAGGACCCGTCGCCGGCTGCCGCCACGAACAGGAAGGCGTCGTCCATCTCCACCATGGTCTGGCGCACACCACCGGCGCCGAAGTGCCGGCCCGCGCCCTTGGCCAGACTGTGGAAGCCGGAGGCGACCGCGGCGAGGTGCTCGGCGTCCTCGCGGCGCAGGCCGGTGGACGCGCCCACGGCGAGCCCGTCGTTGGAGAGCACCACGGCGTGCCGCACCTCGTCCACCCGCAGCACCAGGTCGTCCAGCAGCCAGTCGAGTTCGCCGGACCTCCCCCGCTCTCGGCTTCGCTCGAGCGGGGGGACCCCCATGTCGGCCCTCATGCTCGGATCCTGGATCATGCGGGGTCTCCTTCGCTGCTGTCTCTGCGCGCTGTGGATTCGGGAGTGGCACCGCGGCCGGGCTGCCTGCCGCCGCCGCGCGCCCAGCCGTCGCGGTAGGCCGCCATGCGGTCCCTGACGAGTTCGGGGGTGCGCCGGTCGTCGTCGCGGGAGGCGGCCGTCACCGGCCGTTCCTCCGGGCGCCCTTCGCGCAGTTGGGGAGCGAGGCTCGCCTGCCGTACGCGGCGCGGAAGGTCGTCGGAGGCTTCGGAGTCGTCCGGGGGGCGGTGCAGGCGCAAGGTGGTGACTCCGGGGGGTGGGGTGTCGGTCGTGGGGCCGGCGGCGGGCGGCACGGGAGCCACCAGCGCCGGTCGGTCGGCGGCCGCGTGGACGGAGTCCTGGTGCCGGTCCGCGGCCATGCGGACGGATTCCCGGTGCTGCTCGGCGTCGGGCACGCGCGCGTAATCGCGTTCTGCGGGTCGCCCGGACTCCGTCCGGTCGCCGAGGGAACGTTCCGCCGTGGCGTTGTGCAGCAGGGCGGTGGGCAGCAGGACGACCGCGGTGGTGCCGCCGTAGGGCGAGGTGCGCAGATGCACCTTGATGCCGTGCCGGGACGCGAGCCTGCTCACCACGAACAGGCCGAGCCGGTCGCTGTCGAACAGGTCGAGCGCCTCGGACTGCTCGATGCGCCGGTTCGCCTCGGCGAGGGTCTCCTTGCCCATGCCGAGACCCCGGTCCTCGACCTCGACGGCGTAGCCGTTGCCGACGGGTTCGCCGGTGATGCGCACGCGCGTGTGGGGAGGCGAGAACTGGGCGGCGTTCTCGACGAGTTCGGCCAGGAGGTGGGTGAGGTCGGCGACGGCCGCGCCGATGACGGACGTCTCGGGCAGCTGTCGTACCTCCACGCGCGCGTAGTCCTCGACTTCGGAGACGGCCGCGCGGACCACGTTGGTGAGGGAGACCGGCATCCGCCAGGCCCGGCCGGGCGCCGCTCCCGAGAGGATGATCAGGCTCTCCGCATGGCGTCGCATGCGCGTGGTCAGGTGGTCGAGCCGGAAGAGGTCGCTCAGCTCGTCCGGATCGTCGGAACGCCGCTCCATGCTGTCCAGCAGGCTCAGTTGGCGGTGCACGAGGACCTGGCTGCGGCGGGCGAGGTTGACGAAGACCCCGGAGATGCCGCTGGCGAGTTCGGCGCGCTCCACGGCGGCCCGGAGCGCGGCGCGGTGGACGGTGCCCAGGGCCTCGGCGACCTGACCGGCCTCGTCCTCGGCGGGCGGTCCGGGCGGCGCCTCGGCCCGGACGTCGATCTCCTCGCCCGCCCGCAGCTTGCGCATGGCCTCAGGGAGCTTGCGCCGGGCGATCTCCAGGGCGCTGTTGCGCAGGCTGACCAGCTCGACGACGAGGCCTCGGCCGATGCGTACGGAGATCACCAGGGAGGCGGCGACGGCGGCGAGGCCGAGCAGTACGGCGGCGCCGGCCGGGGTGAGCAGCCCGCGGGTGAAGGGGTCGGCGCGGTCCGCGACACCGCGCCCGGCGTCCTGCTCGATCGTCCGCATGCCGCCCTGCACGCGTGTGTGTGCCTTGCTCCAGGCCGCTTCCGGCGCCGCGTCGATCGCGTGTGCGCCCGGTTCGGTGGCGAGGACCTTGTCCTCGGCGGCGGCGACGGCGGCGTAGGCGCTGCCGTCGGCGAGGCGCTGCCAGGCCGCGTGTTCCGGGCTCCGCAGGTCGGCGACGGCGGACTCGGTGAGGGTACGGCGGGTGTCGACGGCGCCGGTGAACAGCCGCAGCCGCTCTCCGTCGAGGCGCCCGGCGAGGCGCGCGCTGTCCAGCACGACGTCCTCCTGGGCCAACGCCTCGCCCGCGCGGGCGAATTCGAGCAGAACGCGCGCGTCGGAGCCGAGCTCGGCGTCCTGGATGCCGCTGAGCGCGCCGCCGACCGAGAACGCGCTCGCGATGGTCCTGGTGTAGCGCCCGTACGCCTCGTCCCAGCCCGAGCGGCCGTCGAGGACGGCACTGCGTACCGTGCTCAGCTGCTCGGCTCCGGTGACGAACTCCTCGAGCCGGCGAGCCACTCCTGCGGGGAGTTCCTCGCCGTCGGCGACCGTGCTGCGGTCGTCGAGCCGCAGTCGTGCCACCGCCCGGTCCGTGTCCTTGGCGAGCTTCTCGTAGGCGGCGCTCGGTCCGGCGGAGGGATCGCCCGCATAGCGCACCGCGGCCGCGCGTTCGGCCTGGAGGGCGGCCACGGCGTCCGTGACGGGTGCCCTGATCTCGGAGTCGACGCGCTGCAACTGACGCAGTCTGGAGACGTCCTGCGCGGTGGTGACGGTGGCGTAGGCCCACAGGGCCAGCAGCGAGACGACCGGCACCATGAGGAGGCAGACGATCTTGGCGCGGACGGTGCGCGGCCGGATGCGCCAGCGCTCCGCGCGCGTGGGCGGGGCGTCCGGCGCCACGCCCGGGGGCTCTTCGGGACCTTCGTCGGCCGGTGGTCCGGCATGGGCGCGGCGGCCGCGCACAGGGGGCGGGGACGGCGTCTCGCCGCCGGTCGCGGTGGTCCTACGGGGTGTACGCATGGCCTCCTCACTCGGAAGTGGTTCGGGGGCGTGTCCTGCCGATCCGTCGCCGGTCGGGACCCGCCGTCAGCCGACGGCTCCCTCGACCGGCCGCTGGGCCGACGCCGACGCCTCGCGCTCCCCTGTCGTGGGCGACAGTGCGACGAAGGCGGAGGTCAGGAAGAGGTAGGACCCGAGGCCGACGGCGAGGGGGAAGATGAACTGCATCGCCGTGGCCCCGGGCAGGACCGTGCCGGAGGGCTCGACGTCGACACTGACCGCGAACATCCCGGTGTAGTGCATGCTGCTGACCGCGGCGCCCATGATCAGTGAGGCGATGGTGACGGCGACGGGCGACTTGATGTTGAGCGCGGCCCACAGGGCCGCCGTCGCCGCGACGACGGCGATCAGGACGGAGAGTCCGACGAGGACCGGGTCGTAGCCGACGTCGCCGTGCAGCCGTACGGCGGCCATGCCCAGGTAGTGCATGCTCGCGACGCCGAGCCCGGTGGTGAGCCCGCCGAGGAAGAGCGCGCGCGTGCGGTCACGACCGTAGCCGACGGCGAAGACGCCGGCGCAGACGACGGCCATGGCGACGAGGAGGCTCACGATGGTGAGCGGCACGTCGTAGCGGATGTCCGTACCGCTGACGCTGAAGCCCAGCATGGCCACGAAGTGCATGGTCCAGATGCCGGTTCCGATCGCCGAGGCGGCGGTGATCAGCCAGTTGCGGCGCGACCGGCCGGTGGCGCCGAGCGCGCGCACGGTGCAGCGCAGCCCCAGCGCGGCGCCTATGCACGCCATCACGTACGACAGCACGGGGGTAAGCCAGCCGAGGGCGGCGTGGTCCAGGTGTCCCATGGCTCCGGGACGCTAGTCGGGGCACGGGCGCACGAAGGGGGCGCATTTCGAAAGCTGTTGGAATATGACGCACCGATGCAACGGAACGATCGCGTCACGCTCGAACGTGTGCGCAGCGGCGTCCTCCGTCCCGGTGAGGGATCATGCGGAGCATGAGCGACGACCACACGCACGTGCAGGAGTTCTTCACGGCCCGCGCCGCCGACTGGGACAGCCGGTTCCCCGACGACGGGCCCGCCTACGCGGCCGCGGTCGCCGACCTCGGACTGCGCGAGGGGGATCGTGTGCTGGACGCGGGCTGCGGCACGGGACGCGCCCTGCCGCCGCTGCGTGCCGCGGTGGGGCCCTCGGGAGTGGTCGTCGGGGCCGACTTGACCCCGGCGATGCTGGAGGCCGCCGTACGGGCCGGACGGGGTCGGGACGGGCGGTTGCTGCTCGCCGACGTGGCCGCGCTGCCCTTGCGGTCGGAGTCGCTCGACGCCGTGTTCGCGGCCGGCCTGATCGCGCACCTGCCCGAGCCGGCGACGAACCTGCGGGAGTTGGCGCGCGTGGTGCGGTCCGGCGGCACGCTCGCGCTGTTCCACCCGATCGGCAGGGCGGCGCTGGCGGCACGCCAGGGCCGGCGGATCACACCGGACGACCTGCGGGCCGAGCCCAACCTCCGGCCGCTGCTGGCCGGTTCGGGGTGGCGCATGACGTCTTACGTCGACGAGGACGACCGGTTCCTGGCGCTGGCCGTGCGGGACTCCTGACGTCTCGGTCCGGGCGGTCGGGCGGGCGATCGCCTCAGTCGGGGGCCGGCCGGCCGCTGTGCCGCACCGGGCAGCCCCGGACACCGGGGACGGGGAGGGTGCCGAGTTCCTCGAGCCGGTAGCCGTTCGGGTAGCCCTTGATCTCCCGGTTCTGGCGGGCGTGGTGCGGTGCGCGGCGCGGCGGCAGCAGACGCACCACCCGCCCACGCGCGCGTACCGCACGCCTGACGAGGGCGCGGGTGGTGGCGCCCGGCGCCGGGTAGCGGAAGGCTCTCAGCAGCGATTCGTCGAGCAGGGCGAGTGTCGAGGCGCGCACAAGGGGTGCGAGGGAGCGCGGGTACCAGGAGGCCATCAGGTCGAGGGTCGCGTCCGAGACCCGCCGCGCGGCCGGGTCCCAGCCGAAGTGGGCCTCCTCGTAGGCGTCGAGGCGGGCCTCGAACTCCTCGTAGGACTCCGGTGCGTCCTGGATTCCCATGTGCCTGCCCAGTGTGCGGTAGTGGACGGCGGAGGCCACGATCTCGTGGCGGGACAGCCTGCGCCAGCCGTAGGCGTCGATCCAACGCTTGGGCATCACGACGAACGTGCACAGCACATATCACATGTCGTCGTTGCCGATGTCGTAACTGCGGTGCATCTGGTTGATGCGCCGGATCGCCGTACGCCCCTGCTCGCTGTCGAAGCCGTGCTCGACGACGGCGTCGAGGAGCAGCGTGGTGTCGTCGTACCGCTTCTGCGCCCGGTCCGTGAGCTCGGCCGTCTCGGCGAGCAGCCGGCCGATGGCGGGGACCGCGTAGGTGCGGTACAGCGCCAGCTCCAGTGCCCGGGTGAAGTCCCAGGGGAACTCGTACGCCGCGGTGAGCCGGTAGATCTCCGAGGCCTCGCGGAACGGGTCCATCCGCCGGATCTGTGCGAGCCGCTCGAAGCGCTTCACCGCGCTGTCCCCCTTCTGCAGCCGAGACTCCAACTCTACGTTGATTAGGGGAACATGGAATGATCGGTCAGGTCAGCCACACAGGGGGAAGGCGGTAGCTATGTGGGGCAGGATGCGCAAGTCGTCTGCGAGATTTCTCCGCTCCTTGCGCGCGGAGGCCGACGCCGGCAGGGACAAGGACAGGCGCACGCACAACCTGTTCGAGGCCGCCGCCGTGTATGTGTCCGCCTGTGCGGAGGACGACCAGGATCAGATCGACGAGGCCGCGGGCTGGGTGTCTCCGGAGGCGCTCTCCTTCGGGGTGAGCGAGCTGGCGTGCCGGGCCGTCATCGCGCTCGCCCGGGAGCGCGACGAGTCGCCGCAGACCGTCGCCCGGTCCCTCCTCGGGCTCCCGGCGGCCTGACACCGCGGTCATTCGTGGTCGATTCGCCCCGTCCGGCCGGAAAACTGCAGCTCCGGATATGTCTGGGAGTCGTGACAAGCGGCTTCCGGGCGCACTAGGGTGCGCGCCGATGGACGAACCGATGGGGAGGCTGGGATGGCCGGGACGGACGAGGAGGCCGTCGCCGCCGCGGACGATGCGCTGTACGTGCTCACGGCGGTGCTGCTGACGCCGGCGCAGTTCCCGAGCGTGCTGGGCGACGACTTTCCGGAGGCCTGCGCGGCGCTCGGTCTCGCGCCGCGCGCCGACGGCTACGGCCTGGTACTCGGCCAGGACGGCGAGGGCGCCCGTTGGACGGTCGTCATCGACGACGTCTCTCTGGTCGCCGTCGCCATCGCATCCTGGGACTGCGGCATGGAGTACGAACTGTCGCCGGACGAGCGCACGGTCGTGGCCGCTCTGCCCGGATGGCCCCTGGCGGTCGCCGTCGCCGCCCCCAATGTTCCCGCGCCGCACGATCCCGACCCCGAGATCGCGGACGGTCCGCTGCTGGCGCCGCCGGACACGAGCGTCTGGGGCCCCGCTCAGCGGCGCCTGGGCGCCGACGAGATCGCCCTGCAGTGGGCGACGTGGCGGGACCAGGTCAACGACGCCGCCTTCGCGACGCCGGGCGACGGGTCCGACGCCGGCAAGGTCGAGGCCGAGGGCGAGAGCAAGGGTTCGGACCAGGGCGAGGGCTCGCACGAGGAGCGGGGTGAAGGGGCCGAGAAGGCCGAGGGCCAGGGGGGCCACAGCGGCATCCGGCGGGTTCTCGCCGAGGCACGCGGGTACGTGGACTCCCCGCCGCCCCTCGGCCGCGTCCGTTCGTCGTTCGCCCCGGGTGACGCGCGGACCCTGCGCGCGGACGGCCCCGGCTGGTCGCTCGTCGCCAGGACCGACGACATCGCGTTCGTGCTCCTCGACGACGAACCCGGCGAGGTCCTGCCGGTGGGCCGGGGACCGGCGCTGCCCGGGCTGCTGGAAGCGCTCGACAAGATGGCCGTACGGCCGAGCTGAGATGTAGGCGGGCGGTGGGCAGCGGGGCCGGCGGCCACGGCCCGCAGCCCCACAGGCCGGCTTACGCAGAGCGGCAGCGGATCGCGGAGCGGCAGCAGCTTGCGCAGTGGCAGCGGCCTGCTCAGCGGCAGGGCGGTGGGCAGCGGGGCCGGCGGCCACGGCCCGCAGCCGACACAGGCCGGCTTACGCGGAGCGGCAGCAGCTTGCGCAGCGACAGCGGCCTGCTCAGTGGCAGGTGCCCTAGAACCGGACGCCTCCCGCCACTGCCACGGCGATCATCGCGGAGTCACGGGGCGTCCTGGCCCGGCGCGCACCCCCCTCGCCTCCCGCCCCTGTACCGAAGCCCCATTCGACGGCGACCCGCCATGTGGCCCCAACCCATGGAAGGCACGGAACGGGACCCGCACCATGAGGCAGCCCTCGCGGCTCTGCCCTCTGCTGTGCTCCGTCTGCTCCCACCTTCCGGCTCCAGGAGGCCGTCATGCGCCTGTCCCGAGGTGTCCCGTGCATCGTCGCCGCGCTGCTGGCCGGCGCCCTCAGCCTGCCGACTCCCGTAGCGGCCACCCCGGTTGGCGAGCGTCACTGCGCGCGCCAGGACGGCGTACGCGTACCGGGCGCGGCCTTCCAGCAGAGCGCCTGCCTCGCGGATCTGACCACGGCGGGACTCGCCGGGACGCCCTACACCGACATGGCCGACCAGGCGGGGCTGACGGCTCGGGGCAGCCGGACACCGGCCGCGGTCCCCGGGATCCAGATCGACGGTTACTTCCCGGACTCCTCCCGTTTCAACGCCACGCACGGCTGGCGCCACGACGCGCAGTTCGTGATCCGGCTGCCGGACCGCTGGAACGGCGGGCTGGTCGTCACCGGAGCTCCCGGCACCCGCAGGCAGTACGCGACCGACGCGGCGATCTCCGATCAGGTCCTCGCGCTGGGTTATGCCTACGCGGCGACCGACAAGGGCAACAGCGGCGCCGACTTCTACCGCGACGGCAAGCGCCCCGGGGACGCGGTCGCCGAGTGGAACGCGCGGACCACCGAGCTCACCCGGGCCGCCCGCGAGGCGGTGGCCCAGCGCTATGGGCACGCTCCCCGCCGTACGTACATGACCGGTATCTCCAATGGCGGCTATCTCACCCGCTGGCAGTTGGAGAACCATCCCGAGTTGTACGACGGCGGCGTGGACTGGGAGGGCGCCCTGTGGACCGCGGACGGCCCCAACCTGCTCGCCTCCTTGCCCACGGCTGTGGCACGCAAGCTGGGCAGCGCACGAGACGAGGATCTGTATGCGGCCGGTTTCCCGCGCGGCTCGGAGTTCCTGTGGCCGTACCACGAGCAGGCCTACTGGGGAGTGACGCAGAAGATCTACCGCGCCGAGTTCGACCCGGCATACGACCCCCGCTGCCCCGGCCCGTCCGCCGGGAGCACGCCGGAGCAGATCCTGGCACCGTGCGCGTCCGATGCCGCCTACGACTACGCCTCGCGTCCGGCGTCCGTCCGTCGCGCGGTGGACCGCGTCGCTCTGACCGGGCGCATCGGCAGACCACTGATCACCCTGCACGGTGATCTGGACGCGTTGCTGCCGAAGGCCGTCGACTCGGACGTGTACGCGGGCATGGTCGACGCGAGCGGACGGGGAGCCCTGCACCGCTATTTCACGATCGCGGGTGGCACGCATGTCGACGGGCTGTACGACACCTATCCGGACCGGCTCCGGCCGATCCTGCCCTGCTACCGCTCGGCTTTCGACGCGCTGGTCTCCTGGGTGCAGCGAGGCACTCGACCGCCCGCGGACCGTACCGTCGGCAGGCCCGCGAACGGCGATGTGCTCAACTCCTGCGCCTTGTCCGCCCCGGTCGCACCGGCGGCCGGATGAGGGTCAGCGACCGAGTTCCTTGCGCGTGGCGCGGCGCAGCCTGCGCCGCTGTGAGGGGTCGAGCGTGAGGTACGCGGCGGCCGGGACTCCCAGGACTATCAGGAGCGCGGCCCACCAGGGCAGCCAGATCAGCAGGATGATGCCCGCCGCCACCCCTCCCGCGGCGATCTTCGCGTTCTTCGACATGTGCGTCGCCTCCTTCGCGGCCACTGCCGCTCTCTGTCCTGAAAACGGGTCCGCGCTTCCGGCGGTTCCGGACCGCGACCCTGAGACGACCCTGAGGTACGACCCCTACTGGTCACGGAGGTCCGATGGCGGACGAGGTGCGCGGCCGATGCACCGGACTCCGCACTGGGGGGATACCCGTACCGACCGATGAGTGACCCAGGTCACGGCACGGAGATGCCAGGTCCGCCGCCGAAGTGCTGTACCCTCGGCCACCCACCGGCAGTAGTCAAATTTGAGGAGTGTCGCAGAGCTGTGCCGAGCCTTTCCGAGGCAACACCGCCCGAGATCTCCGACCTGGCATCCTGCTGTGCCGTTCCCGCCCCCGGCGATCACAGTCGCTCCGGCGGCGGCCGGACACCACTTCGAGTGCGCACTCACCCCCCTGTCTGGAGGAGCCTCCTGTTGTCGCAGGTCAACGACCCCGCCGCGGGCCAGGTCGAGTCGGAACAAGCCCACGTGTCCGCTCTGTACGAGTTGCTGACCGAGCGGCTCTCCGAGGCGCGGACACGCTTGGCGGAGGTGCTCAAGAGCCCGGCCGAGAGTGCGGGCGAGGTGCACGAGCGAGAGGTCACCGCCCAACGTCTGGCGAAGGAGATCGGCCGGCTGGAGGGAGCCGAGAGCGGGCTGGTCTTCGGTCGGATCGACCGGGCGGACGGCACCGCTTTGCGCATCGGCAGGCTCGGCCTGCAAACGGACGAGGAAGACCTGCCCCTGCTGGTGGACTGGCGTGCGAACGCGGCGCGGCCCTTCTACGAAGCGACGCCCGTCCACCCGATGAGCCTGCGGCGCCGTCGGCACCTTCGCCTGGAGGACCGCACGGTGGTCTCGGTGAGCGACGAATTGCTGGACGGCTCCGCTCCGACCGCCGGGGACGTCGTGGGTGACGGGCCCCTGCTGGAGGCCCTCACGGCGCGCCGTACGGGTCGGATGCAGGCGGCGGTCGCGACGTTGCAGGCCGAGCAGGACGAGATCGTCCGCTCCGCACACCGCGGGGTGTCAGTGGTCCAGGGCGGCCCCGGCACCGGCAAGACGGTGGTCGCCCTGCACCGTGCGGCCTATGTCCTGTACGCGTTCCCGCGCGCCGCCGAGCACGGAGTCCTGGTGGTCGGCCCGAACCCACGGTTCCTCGCATACATCTCCCAGGTCCTGCCTTCACTCGGCGAGAACGATGTCGTGCTGGCGACCTGCCAGGAACTGGCCGGGGTCTTCGCGGATACGACCGAGCCGCTCGATGTGGCCCGTCTCAAGGGCAGCTCGGCGATGGCCGACGCGCTGGCCGGCCTGGTGCGCTCCCACCAGGCTCCGAGCGGCGGCTTCACCGTGCGGATCGGACACGAATCGGTGCGCCTCCGGGAAGAGGTCGTCGCCACGGCACGAGACGCCGCCGTCGCCACCGGGTTGGGGCACAACCCCGCGCGTCAGGTGTTCAAAGAACTCCTGGTCGACGCGGTCACCGACGCGTTGGAGCGCAGCACGGGCGACATCCTGGAGCAGATCGATGCGGAAGTCGCCACACTGACAGGCACGGACCTCGACCGCGCGACGGCGGCCGACCTGCGCAACCTCGGTTACGACGACGCACCCGCCACCGGACCGGCCGATGAGTTCGACGCGGACGCCGTCCGGGCCGGCCTCCTGGACGACACCCACGTCGACCGCACGGTGGACACGCTGTGGCCACGACTGGTGCCCAGCGAACTCGTGCGTGCTCTCCTGGCAGACCCGGACGCTCTCGCCGAGCACCTGCCCGGGCTGACCGAACACGAGCGGTCGCGGCTGTCGCACACTTCGGAAGGCTCGTGGACCGATGCCGACGTACCTCTCCTGGACGAGGCAGCGAGCCTGATCGACGGCCCGCCGCAGCGCACGTACGGGTATGTCGTCGTCGACGAAGCACAGGAGCTCACCGCCATGCAGTGGCGGATGATCGTACGACGATGCCCGAGCAGGGCGATGACGCTCGTGGGCGACTTCGCCCAGGCGGGCCCGGTCACGACGGCACGTGACTGGAAGGAGGCGTTGAGCCCCCATGTCGGCCCGAGATTCAACCTCCACACCCTGACCGTCAGTTACCGCACCACTCAGGAGATCCTGGAGACCGCCCGAGAGCTTCTCGCACGGATCGCTCCGGACCAGACGCCGACACGGTCCCTGCGCCGTGGTGAGCCTCCTCGCATCGTGCCCACGCAGCCGGATGCGATTGCCGCCACCGTCGCCCGGGAGTTGGAGACTCAGACGGCCGCGTACCCCGGCGAGCTCCTCGGGGTGATCTGCGCGCAGTCGAGGGTGGATCAGCTGACGGCCGCGGGCATCGCGGAGCATGCGCGCATCGTCCCGGCGTCCGAAGCGCGCGGTCTGGAGTTCGACGAGGTCGTCGTAGTGAGTCCCGAGGAGATCAGCACCGCCCGCCCCGGCGGTGAGAAGGATCTCTACGTAGCCCTGACTCGGGCCACCAAGAGGCTCTGCACGATCACCATCCAGCCCATGTAGGTCCGCGCCGGCCGCGAGGACCGCCGCCGCTGTCTGATCAGCCCCTCGGGGTGTCCACACGCGCATGGCGCCGTCGCCGCGGTTCGCCCAGGCGTAACAGGGCACGGCGGTCAGCTCGACGGACGGGTCGGCAAGTTGGGCCGGCAGCAGGCACAGGCGGAACCAGGGCGTGCGCCGCGAGTCGGGACCCGGGGCCCCGGTCATGACCGCGGTCGGCGCCCGAAGCCAGAACGCCCGGCCGGCGGCGCCGGCACCGTCAGCAAGGACGCGGCGATCGTCGTCGCCGAAAGTCTCGCGCAACTGCTCGTACGGGCCAGGAAGACGGATGCGGACGAAGGAGAGCTACGCGGCCTTCACCGCCGAACTCGACGGGGTCGAGAAGGCGGGCTCGGCGTCGGGCGCCGACGAGGACGCGCTGATCGACGAGGTGTACGCCGCGTACGAGCTGCTGACCTCGTAGGAGAGACCGAGGGTATCGCGCGCGTGGACCACTACACCCTCGCGCTCGTCAACGACAACGAACTTGGGGATGGCGGACGGCGAGGGCGCTTTCGACGCACAGAGCCGGCTGATCGGCGGCGGAGTGGAGACGTCGGTGGTCTACGTGCTGCTGCCGAGGGGCATCTGACGGCCGTTCACGAGGCCTGTCTCGATCGCGGCACGCGCGCGTGGCCGACGCGGAGCGGCACGCGCGCGTGCGGTGCGTTCATGCACCCGGTCGCGCCGCGCCTACGGCAATTCGTCCGCCAGGGACGGGATCAGCGACTCGAGATCGCTCGGAAAGCCGCTGGGCAGCTCGGTGGGGAACCCCGACGGCAGTGATGTCGGCAGTTCGCTCGGCAGCCTGCTGGGGAGCTCCGTCGGGATGCTGAAGGACGGTTTGGGCGTGCCACTCGTGCTGGTCCCGTTGGTCGGATTCCCGTCGGGCGAGTCATCGCTGCCCGAGGCCGTGAGGATCACGGCGACGACGGCTCCGACGGCGACAACGGCTGCCAGCAGGATGAGCAGCTGGTTCCGCCGCCTTGGCCCACGGCCTCGGTCGGGTGGTTCCGGCGGCGGCCAATCACCGTACGTCGGCGGGCCGCTGTCACCGGGAGGCGGACCGTAGCCTCCCGGCGTACCGTACCCATCGGTGGGAGGCGGTCCGAAGCCACCGCCCGGGGGCGGTGTGTCACCCGGCGGTCCAGGGGGCTGTGGCGGTACGGGCGGCATGGCCATACCGTCAAGAGTCGCCTCTTAGCCGTCAGGACGCGATGCCTCCGGATGAGTTGGTACGTCCCCATTCCATGGATCACATGATTCCGGAACATTCATTCCCTGCGAAGACCGGAGAGCGCCCCTTACCGCGTGCGACCGGGGCCTTCGACGGGCGGTCGCACGTGGTGAGGCGGCGACTGGGTACGCGCGCGTGGCCTCAGCCGCGGGCGCCCAGCAGGTGGTCCATCGCCAGCTGGTCGAGGCGCTCGAAGGCCATCCCGCGCGCGGCTGCCGCTTCGACGTCGAACTCCTCGAAGGCCGTGCGGTCCGCGAGCAGCGCCTTGAGGCCGTCGGCAGCGGTCGGCTGCGCGAGCTCGTCCAGGCGCGACGCGCGCAGTGCCTCCTGGACCTCCGGATCGGCGCGGAAGGCGGCCGAACGCTCCTTCAGGATGAGGTAGTTGCGCATGCAGCCCGCGGCCGACGCCCACACGCCGTCAAGGTCCTCGGTGCGCGGCGGCTTGAAGTCGAAGTGGCGGGGTCCGGTGTAGCCGGCGCTCTCCAGTAGGTCGACCAGCCAGAAGGCCGAGCGCAGGTCACCGGCGCCGAAGCGCAGGTCCTGGTCGTACTTGATGCCGGACTGGCCGTTGAGGTCGATGTGGAAGAGCTTGCCCGCCCACAGCGCCTGCGCGATGCCGTGCGGGAAGTTGAGCCCGGCCATCTGCTCGTGCCCGACCTCGGGGTTGACGCCGTACAGCTCGGGGCGCTCCAGGCGCTCGATGAACGCCAGCGCGTGACCGACGGTGGGCAGCAGGATGTCGCCGCGCGGCTCGTTCGGCTTGGGCTCGAGGGCGAACTTCAGGTCGTAGCCCTGGGAGGTGACGTACTCGCCGAGGAGGTCGAAGGCCTCCTTCATACGGTCGAGCGCCACGCGCACGTCCTTGGCGGCGCCGGACTCGGCACCCTCGCGACCGCCCCAGGCGACGTACGTCTTCGCGCCCAGCTCGACCGCGAGGTCGATGTTGCGGATCGTCTTGCGCAGGGCGTAGCGGCGCACGTCGCGGTCGTTGGCGGTGAAGGCGCCGTCCTTGAAGACGGGGTGCGTGAAGAGGTTGGTGGTGGCCATCGGCACGGTCATGCCGGTCGCGTCGAGGGCCTCGCGGAAGCGCTTGATGTGCGCCTCGCGCTCGGTGTCGGAGGACCCGAAGGGGATCAGGTCGTCGTCGTGGAAGGTGACGCCGTAGGCCCCGAGCTCGGCCAGGCGCTGCACCGTCTCGATCGGGTCGAGGGCACGGCGGGTGGCGTCGCCGAAGGGGTCCCGTCCCTGCCAGCCGACGGTCCACAGGCCGAAGGTGAACCTGTCCTCGGGGGTGGGCTGGTAGCTCATGCCGCGGCTCCTTGCTTGCTGACGACTGCTTGCCACGACTATTTCGTCATGGCGATTTACAAATTAGTATGCCGACGCGTCCCTGGGAAGGGACAAGATGTCCACCGAAGGGGTGAGGACGGGGTAGCGACGCCTCGGGCACCCTTGAAACAGCAGGTCAGATCCCGCAGAGCCGCGGAAAAGGGAGAGCCCGATGTCAGCAGCCGAGGGTCCGCTCGTCGTCGGCGTGGACACGTCCACCCAGTCCACCAAGGCGCTGGTCGTCGACGTGTCGACCGGGCAGGTCGTCGCGAGCGGCCAGGCACCGCACACGGTGTCCTCCGGAGCCGGCCGAGAGAGCGACCCGCGCCAGTGGTGGGACGCCCTCTGCGAGGCGCTGCGCCAGTGCGGCGACGCCGCGCACGAGGCTGCCGCGGTGTCGATCGGCGGGCAGCAGCACGGCCTGGTCACGCTGGACGCACAGGGCGAGCCGGTACGTCCGGCCCTGCTGTGGAACGACGTGCGCTCGGCGCCGCAGGCCCGCCGCCTGACCGAGGAACTCGGCGGCGCGAAGTTCTGGGCCGAGCGCACGGGCTCCGTCCCGGCCGCCTCCTTCACGGTCACGAAGTGGGCCTGGCTGGCCGAGCACGAGCCCGAGTCGGTCCGGGCCACCAAGGCCGTACGACTCCCCCACGACTACCTCACCGAACGTCTCACCGGGCAAGGCACCACCGACCGCGGCGACGCCTCCGGTACCGGCTGGTGGGCGTCGGGGACGGAGTCGTACGACGACGAGATCCTCGCGCGCGTGGGGCTCGACCCGGCGCTGCTGCCCCGCGTGGTCCGGCCCGGCGAGGTCGCGGGCACCGTGCGCGACAGCCACGACCTGCCGTTCTCCAAGGGCACCCTGGTCGCCCCCGGCACCGGCGACAACGCGGCCGCCGCGCTGGGCCTCGGTCTGCGTCCCGGCATGCCCGTGCTGAGCCTCGGCACGTCGGGCACGGTGTACGCGGTGTCGAAGCGGCGCCCCGCCGACCCGACCGGCACCGTGGCGGGGTTCGCCGACGCGCACGGCGACTGGCTGCCGCTGGCCTGCACGCTGAACTGCACGCTGGCCGTCGACCGGCTCGCCGCCCTGCTGGGCCTCGACCGCGAGGCCGTGGAACCCACCACCGGCCTCACCCTCCTGCCCTATCTGGACGGCGAACGCACCCCGAACCTGCCCAACGCCTCCGGCCTGCTGCACGGCCTGCGCCACGACACGACCGCCGGCCAGCTCCTCCAGGCCGCCTACGACGGTGCCGTCCACGCACTGCTCGGCGCCCTGGACCTGGTCCTGGACGACGACGCCGACCGGTCGGCCCCGCTACTGCTGATCGGCGGCGGCGCCCGGGGCACGGCCTGGCAGCAGACCGTACGACGGCTGTCGGGGCGCCCGGTGCAGGTGCCCGAGGCCAAGGAGCTGGTCGCGCTGGGTGCGGCGGCCCAGGCGGCCGGGCTGCTGACCGGCGAGGATCCGGCGGCGGTCGCCCGGCGCTGGAACACCACGCGCGGGCCGGTTCTCGACGCCGTGGAACGGGACGACGAGACGCTGACCAGGATCAGCGGGGTACTCTCCGACGCGGCCCCGCTGCTGGAGCGGAGCCCCGAAGGCCACTGAGAACGGACGAGGACTGACGGAGGCATGACCGCACCGCCGCACGAGGCCCACCCCGCCGGCGCCGGGCCCGCGCTGCCCAACACCCAGCAGGGCATGCGCCGCCGCAACCTCGCCCGGGTGATGCACACCGTCAGCGCCGAGGGTCCGCTCTCGCGCGCTGCCGTCGCCTCCCGCATCGGGCTGACCCGTGCCGCGGTGTCCACGCTCGTCGACGAACTGATCCGCTCGGGGCTGCTGGAGGAACTCGGTCCCGAGCGGCCCGGCCGGGTGGGCCGTCCGGGCTCGGCGCTGGCCGTCAGCGGGCACGGTCCGGCCGGGATCGGCGCGGAGATCGGAGTCGACCATCTCGCCGTCTGCGCGGTCGACCTGCGTGGCGAGGTGCGGTCCAGGGCGGTGCGGTACGGGGCGAACCGGGGCCGTGCCCCCGAGCCGGTGATCGAGGAACTCACCGGGCTGGTGCGCCGCGTGCTCGCCGAGGCCGAGCGCGAGGGTCTGTGGCCCGCCGGTCTGGCGGTCGCCGTCCCGGGTCTGGTGGCGCGGGATGCCCGTACCGTCGTACGCGCGCCGAACCTCGACTGGCGTGACACCGACCTGGGCGCCCTGCTGCCCGTGGACTTCCCGTTGACCGTGGGCAACGAGGCCAACTTCGGCGCGCTGGCCGAACTCTGGCTCGGCGACGGCATTCCGCGTGACTTCCTGCACGTGTCCGCCGAAATCGGCATCGGCGCGGCGGTCGTGGTGGACGGAGGGCTGCTGCACGGAACGCGCGGTTTCGCGGGCGAGTTGGGGCACGTGCCCGTCCAGCCGGACGGACCGGAGTGCCCGTGCGGCGGGCGTGGATGCCTGGAGCAGTACGCCGGTGAGGAGGCGGTGCTGCGCGCGGCCGGACTGGAGCCGGGCGAGGACCGCGTAGGACTGCTCGCCCGGCGTGCCGCCGAGGGTGACGAGGACGTACGGCGGGCTCTGCGCGACGCGGGGACGGCGCTCGGTGTCGCGCTGACGGGCGCGGTCAATCTGTTGGACCCCGAGAGTGTGGTGCTGGGCGGCGCGCTGGCGGGGCTCGCGCCCTGGCTGCTGCCGTCGCTGGAGGCGGAGTTGGACCGGCGCACGGCGGGGCCCGCCTGCCCGGTGTCCGTGTCACGGCTGGGTCCGGAGGGACCGTTGCTGGGGGCGGCGCACTCGGTGGTGCGGGCGGTGCTCGACGATCCGGCGGTTGTGGCGGAACGAGCCTGACTCCGGGCCGAGTTGGCGATCGTTCGACCCCCCGTTTCTCCGGGCGGGGCGGCGCCGTGGCTACCCGCGCCGCGCCGGCCGTCCTCCTCGCACCGTGCCTGGCATTACCCGTGCGAGTGAGCGAGTTATCCACAATCCGGCCGCTGTCCACGGAAACACGGCACGCCCTTCTGCCCGACCTGCCTGCCCCGTACCGTGATTCACGCGAGGCCCGGGCTGCCGTGTCAGGGGCGCCTGAGCAGCTCACCACCGTGCGACGAGGGGGATTCGGATGTCGAGGAAAACCGCAGCAGGGGGGCAGCGATGAGCGACCCCCGGATCCTGACCGTGCGACCCGAGCCCGGCGAGTACGCCTGGACGTTCGGCGGGGCGCCGCCCGTGGCACGCATAGCGCCCGGCACGGTCCTCGACCTGTACACGGAGGACTGCTTCGCCGGACGGGTGCGGTCGGAGAAGGACCTGGTGTCCGAGGTGTGCGAGTTTCCCTTCCTCAACCCGCAGACCGGCCCCTTTCACATCGAGGGCGCCGAGCCCGGCGACACGGTCGCCGTGCACTTCGTGTCGATCGAACCGGCCCGGGACTGGGCCGCGTCGACCACCGTCCCGCTGTTCGGCGCACTCACCTCGACCCACACCACGGCCACACTGCAACCGCCGCTCCCGGAGACCGTCTGGATCTGGCAGTTGGACCGGACGCGTCGGACGGCGCTGTTCCGGGCGCACGACAGTGACATCGAGGCCGAGCTGCCCATGGACCCGATGCACGGCACAGTCGGAGTAGCGCCGGCCAACCTCGAGGTGCGCTCCGCCCTGGTGCCCGACGCGCACGGCGGGAACATGGACACCCCGGAGATGCGGGCGGGTGTCACCTGCTATCTCGGGGTGAACGTCGAGGGCGCGCTGCTCAGCCTCGGTGACGGACATGCCCGGCAGGGCGAGGGCGAGACCTGCGGGGTCGCGGTCGAATGCGCGATGAACACCGTGGTGATCATCGAGCTGCTCAAGGGACTTGCCACGCCCTGGCCCCGCATCGAGTCCGACACGCACATCATCTCGACGGGATCGGCCCGGCCGCTGGAGGACGCGTTCCGGATATCCCAGCTGGACCTGGTTCAGTGGCTGGTGCGCGACTACGGCTTCAGCGAGGTGGACGCCTACCAGTTCGCGACCCAGGCCGTCGAGTCACCGCTGGCCAACGTGTGCGACACCAACTACACGTGCGTGGCCAAGATCCGCAAGCAGTGGCTTCCCGCACGGGAGACGCACCGTGGAGTACACGCGCGACTGCGGGAGACGGCGGCGACGCTGCGCTGAGCCACCCCGCTGCCACGCTCACCACTGAAATGCACTCCCCTTACCGAAAGGCAATCCCTTTTGGAACGCGCGAGACCACGCCTCAGCCGCCGCCGGATCCTCCAGGGCACCGCCCTCGCCGCCGTCCCGTACGCCCTGCTCCCCGAGTGGCGGGCCGGAGCACACGTCCCCGGCCCGGACTACCCGCTCGCCGAGTGGCAGCCGGCGAGCACCGCCAACTACACGGAGGCGAACCGGCCCACGACCCATCCCGTCGACCAGGTGATCATCCACGTGACCCAGACCACTTACCCCAACACCCTGTCCGTCTTCCAGAACCCGAAGAAGAAAGTGTCGGCTCACTACGTCGTCCGGTCCGCCGACGGACACACCTCCCAGTGCGTTCGCGAGGCCGACATCGCCTGGCACGCCGGGGACTGGGACCACAACACGCGCAGCATCGGCATCGAGCACGAGGGCTGGGTCGACCGACCCGGCTACTTCACCGACGTCCTGTACGAGACATCGGCCCGGCTCACGGCGGCCATCTGCGCCAGACACGGCATACCGAAGGACCGCACGCACATCATCGGGCACCACGAGGTGCCCGGCACGGACCACACCGACCCCGGTCCGCACTGGGACTGGACGCGCTACATACGCCTCGTCAACGCCGCCTGAGGCTCGCACATCTGCTCCGGTGTGCCCGTCGTTCGGGTGCCGCCCGTCGAAAAGGTTGTCCGCGCGCGCACCCGGAGTGACGATGTCCCCATCCTCATCGCCTTCCGGGGAGGCCGAGTTGACCGATCCATGGGTGGCCCTGGAGCCGGGGGCCGACCCTGCCGAGCGGGTACGGGTGCTGCGTCGTGCCCATGAGACGTTCACCGAGGCGGGGACCGTGTCGAAGCCGGTGCGTGCCGTGGTGGCCGACTCGTGGCGGCGTTCCGCGCGGGCCGGTGTGGGTCCGGACGGGACCGCGAGTGTGGAGCTGGCGGACGGAGATCTCGGCGCTTATCGCGCGGAGCATCCGCTGGCGCGGGTGATGCCGCTGTTCCGGGAGCTGCTGGGCACGTTCGCCGCCGACGGCGAGCATCTGCTCGCGGTGTGCGACGCGCACGGCCGGCTGCTGTGGGTGGAAGGTCATCCCACCACGCGGCGGCGGGCGGGGCGGATGAACTTCGTGCCGGGTGCGCGGTGGGCGGAGACAGCGGTCGGCACGAACGCACCGGGCACGGCGGTCGCCGTGGACCGGCCGGTGCAGGTGTTCGCGGCCGAGCACTTCATCCGCCGCGTGCAGCCCTGGACCTGTGCCGCGGCTCCGGTGCACGATCCGCGCACCGGGCGGGTGCTCGGGGCGGTGGACATCACCGGTGGGGACGGGCTCGCGCACCCGCACAGTCTGGGGTTCGTACAGGCCGTGGCACGGGCCGCGGAGTCCCAGCTGGCGCTGCTCGCCCCGCCCGCGCCCACCGCCGACAGGCCGGAGCTGAGCGCGCTGGGCCGCGACGAGGCGCGGTTGCTCATGGGCGGCCGCCGGGTCAGGCTCAGTCGCCGGCACAGCGAGATCCTGGTGCTGCTGACCCGGCATCCGGAGGGGCTGACCGGGGACGAGTTGCTGTGCGCGCTGTACGAGGACGAGTCGGTGACGCCGGTGACGCTGCGCGCCGAACTGGCCCGCCTGCGCCGGGTGCTGGGGCCCGGTCTGCTCGCCTCGCGGCCTTACCGGCTCACGGTGCCGGTGGAGTCGGATGTGGCGGTCGTGGAGCGGCGGCTGGAGACGGGTGCGGTCACGGCCGCGGTCACGGCGTACGACGGACCGCTGCTGCCGGGCTCGCAGGCACCGGCGGTGGTGCGGCTCAGGCGGCGCCTGGCCGACGGACTGCGGACGGCGCTGATCGCGCGCCGCGACCCCGACCTGCTGGCCGACTGGGTGCACGCGCCATGGGGTGAGGACGACGTGGAGGTGTGGCGGGCACTCGCCGCCGTGCGCCCGACGGCGGCGGTACGGTCGAGGCTGGCCGCGCTGGAGTCCGAGCTCATGGCACGGCCTTCTTGGGAGGGCCGTCCGCCACGCTGACGGAGGCACCGGCCGGCTGACCGAGGCACCAGCCGACTGGTCGAGCCACCGGCGGGCTGGTCGAGCCACCGCCCGGCTGGTCGAGCCACCGACGGGCTGGTCGAGCCACCGCCCGACTGGCCGAGCCACCGACGGGCTGATCGAGCCACCGCCCGACTGGCCGAGCCACCGCCCGACTGGCCGAGCCACCGGTCGCCGACTGATCGAGCCACCGGTCGGCTGATGGAACCACCGGCCAGGCTGCTGGATCCACTGGAACACCGCCCCACGCAACGTACTTGCAACCTCGCCGTCCCTAGCCTCGCGCCGAGAGCTGCCCAACGGCGGGCAGCGCTTCTTCGGGAGGCAGAGCAGAATGACCCGTTACGCGGCGCCCGGCACCGAGGGCGCGATCGTCTCCTACCAGGCGCGCTACGACCACTTCATCGGCGGTGAGTACGTGCCGCCGATCAAGGGGCAGTACTTCGAGAACCCGAGCCCGGTGAACGGGCAGCCGTTCACCGAGATCGCGCGGGGCACGGCGGAGGACGTGGAGCGGGCGCTGGACGCGGCGCACGCGGCCGCACCCGCGTGGGGCCGGACGGCGGTGACCGAGCGCGCCGACATCCTGCTGAAGATCGCCGACCGTATGGAGGCGAACCTGGAGAAGTTGGCCGTAGCCGAGAGCTGGGAGAACGGCAAGCCGGTGCGGGAGACGCTGGCCGCCGACATTCCGCTGGCCGTCGACCACTTCCGCTACTTCGCGGGCGCGATCAGGGCGCAGGAGGGGTCACTCGGCGAGCTCGACGACGACACGGTGGCGTACCACTTCCACGAGCCGCTGGGTGTGGTCGCGCAGATCATCCCGTGGAACTTCCCGATTCTGATGGCGACGTGGAAGCTCGCCCCGGCGCTGGCCGCGGGCAACACGGTCGTGCTGAAGCCGGCCGAGCAGACACCTGCGTCCATCCACTACTGGCTCAGCCTGGTCGCCGATCTGCTTCCGCCCGGTGTGGTCAACATCGTCAACGGCTTCGGCGTGGAGGCGGGCAAGCCGCTGGCGTCCAGCCCCCGGGTGGCCAAAGTGGCGTTCACCGGGGAGACCACGACCGGCCGGCTGATCATGCAGTACGCCTCGGAGAACATCACCCCGGTGACCCTCGAGCTGGGCGGCAAGTCCCCGAACATCTTCTTCGACGACATCTGGGCGGCGAACGACGACTTCCGGGACAAGGCGCTCGAGGGGTTCACGATGTTCGCGCTCAACCAGGGCGAGGTGTGCACGTGCCCGTCCCGGGCGCTGGTGCAGCGCGGTCACTACGCCGAGTTCATGGAGGCGGCGATCGCCCGCACCGAGCAGATCAAGACCGGCCACCCGCTCGACACGGACACGATGATCGGCGCGCAGGCCTCCAACGACCAGTTGGAGAAGATCCTCTCCTACCTGGACATCGGCCGGCAGGAAGGCGCCCGGGTGCTGACGGGCGGCGAACGTATCGAGCACGACGGCGAGTTGAAGGGCGGCTACTACGTCCAGCCGACGGTCTTCGAGGGCGACAACCGTATGCGGATCTTCCAGGAGGAGATCTTCGGGCCGGTCGTCTCGGTGACGTCCTTCGACGACTTCGACGACGCCGTCAAGATCGCCAACGACACGTTGTACGGCCTCGGTGCGGGCGTATGGACGCGGGACATCAACACCGCGTACCGAGCGGGCCGCGCCATCCAGGCGGGGCGCGTCTGGACGAACTGCTACCACGCGTACCCGGCACACGCCGCGTTCGGCGGCTACAAGGGGTCGGGGATCGGCCGTGAGACGCACAAGATGATGCTGGAGCACTATCAGCAGACGAAGAACCTGCTGGTGTCGTACTCGCCGAAGAAGCTGGGCTTCTTCTAAAGCGGCTACGAAAACGCGCCTGACCTGTTCTTTTACCGTCAGGCGCCGTGGCTTCGGGCCTGCCTGCTTCTTCTAGGTGGGAATCCGCACCGTCTCCACCCAGCTCGGAGGCTGCGGCGCGGCAGAGCCGATCAGAGCCGCGATGATGCGGCAGGGTGGGCTCTCGTCGGGCCAGGGGGTGTATCCGTCGGTGAGGACGACGACGATGTTCGGGCGGTCCCGTGCCGCGAGGGCCGCTTCGATACCGACGCGCATGTCCGTGCCGCCACCGCCGCCCAGGGTGATCTGCTCGGTGGCGGTCACCCGGGACACGGCGTGCACGTCGGCGTCGCACGCGAGCACGGTCACGCGGTTGCCGCGTATGCCCACCTCGCGCAGGACACCCGTCACCTCCCCGAGGGCGGCCGCCAGTTCGGCGTCGCCCATCGATCCGGAGGTGTCGATGACGACGGCCACCCGCGGCAGCGGGCGGCGCAGGCTCGGCAGGACGACGCCGCGCAGCGCCGGAGTACGGCGCGAGGGTCGGCGGTAGGTGTAGTCGACGGCTCCGCCGGCCCATGCGGCGGCTTCCCGTACCGCGCCGGACAGCGCCCGTCGCCAGTCCACCGTGGGTTCCAGGACCTCCTCGGCCCAGCGCTGCCAGCCCCCGGGCAGCGTGCCGCGGGTGCGCTGGTGGGCGCGCATCGCCTCGGCGGTCTGCCGCCGCAGGGCCTGCGCCTCGACCTCGCCGAGCCGGGCGGGGCCGGCCGACTCCGGGAGTTCCCAGGGCGAGGGCCGGCCGTGGGCGCCCGATCCGCAGTCCGGCGTTCGTACGTGCGGCGGGAGTCGGTCGACGTACGCCTCGAACAACTGACCCTCGGGGAGGCCGAAAAGGCGCGGTTCCATGCGCCCCTCGGGCAGGCGCAGGCCGTCGGCGAGGAGATCGTCGTTGATCTCGCAGTCCTGGGCGACGTTGACGCGGTGCCCGTCGCGCTGGGCGGCGGCGGGGAGGCGGTCGGCGCGGCCATGGTGGTCGCGCAGCAGGTGCGCCGCCTCGTGCACCCAGACGCCCGCCAGTTCGGGAACCGGCGTCGCGTCGACGAAGGCGGGGGACACATAGCAGCGCCAGTGCCGGTCCACCCCCATCGTCGGGACGTCGGTGCTCGCGACGACGGTCAGCGCGTACAACGCCGACGCCAGATACGGCCGGTCGCTCGCCGCCCGGTAGCGGGCCGCGAGCAGCTTGGTCACGTCCAGGGCGCGGCGCGCGTCCCCCGTCACCGGCCGGCGCCGGGCAGCGCCCCGGACATCTGCAGCAGGTCCAGGAACCCGTCGATGCCGGGCGGTACGGGCCAGTCGAGCCGCCGCATCGCCGCGAGGTCGGTGGCGGCGCGGGCGGCCACGTCCGGTACGCCCGCGTCCACGGCCTTCGCCAGCACCGCCCAGCCTGCCTCCCACCAGGGTCGGGTGAGGTCGCTCTGGATGGCGGCGACGACCGCGATGAGGAACGCCAGTTGACGGTCGCCGCGGTCGGGCAGGGCGAAGGCGTCGGGGTCGGCGAGGACACGGTCGGGGTCGGGCAGATCGAGGTGTTCGAGGTACGACAGCAGCTCGATGCCCGCGCCGTCCCCGACGGCACCGGTGAGCGCGGCGGCCAGCGCCTCACGGCCGACGCCGGCCGCGTACCCGGCGGCGAGCAGCCTGAGTGCCATCTCCCAGGTCCGGGGGGACGGCCAGGAGCGGCCCCGGCTCTCGGCGTCGCCCGGTATGTGGTGGACCAGGCCGGGCCGGGCCGTGAGGAAGCCGGAGATCGCGCCACGGGCCCGTGCGACAGCACCGGGCACCTTGGCGGCGGCGACCACGGGCACGGTCACCTCGGGCCAGGTGCCGGCCATGCCGCGGGCGACCGTCCGGGGGTCATGGGTCCATTCGAGGTGGACGAACCGGTTGGCGAGCGGGGGGCTGAGATGCCAGCCGTCCGCCGCGCTGGACGGCGGGTTGGCGGCGGCGACGATCCGCACCGCCTCCGGCAGGACGAGGCTGCCGACCCGCCGTTCGAGCACCACCCGCAGGAGCGCGGCCTGCACGGCCGGGGGTGCGGAGGACAGTTCGTCGAAGAAGAGCAGGCCCTGTCCGGCCCGGGCGAGGCGGACCGCCCAGTCCGGCGGGGCCATCGGCACACCGGTCACGGCCGGGTCGTCACCGACGATGGGCAGTCCGGCGAAGTCGGAGGGCTCGTGCACGCTGGCGATGACCGTCTCCAGCGGCAGACCGAGCCCGGCGGCGAGCTGCTCCAGGCCGGCCGACTTGCCGATTCCCGGCTCTCCCCACAGCAGGACGGGCTGATTCGCCGTCACGGCCAGCGCGAGCGCTTCCAACTGCGGGTTCGCGGCGGGCTCGGTCCGGCGCGCGCGCAGCCGTCGGTTGAGGTCGTCGGCGGCCGCCAGCGGGCCGGACGGCGCGGTGGGGGCGGTACCGTCTGCGCTCAACGGACCGGCTTCGCTGCTCAACGGACCGGCTTCGCTGCTCAACGGACCGGCTTCGCTGCTCAACGGACCGGCTTCGCTGCTCAACGGACCGGCTTCGCTGCTCAAGGGACCCGCTTCGGTGCTCAAAAGGTCAGCTCTTCCTCGTCGTCGGGATCGTCCGCGTCGTACTCCTCCTGCTCGTCCTGCCATTCGTCCCACCACTCGGCGCCGACGCCCGGGTGCTCCTCCAGTACGCGTGCCCGGAGGAAGGCCAGGTCGCGCCGCTTGTACCGGCGGACGAGCTGGGCGAGTGACAGCTCGGACTGGTCGACCACGTCGAGCCGTGCCCCGGCGGCGACGAGCGCCTCCACCAGTTCCTTCGACCCGAGGTCGTTGACCGCCACGAACAGCGGCGTGCGCTCGCGCTGGTCGCGGGCCTCGAGGTCCAGCCCCTCCGCCAGCAGCCGCGGCAGCAGGGTCCGGTGGTCGAGGAGGTTCAGTACGTGCAGGAGGGTGCGCCCGCCGGCGTCCCGCACGCGGGGGTCGACACCGGCGTCCAGGAGTTCCAGCACGCCGGGGGTGTCACCGTGCTGAGCCCGCATGAACAGTTCGTCGCGTTGCGCCCGCAGCGCCTTCGGCAGGCGGCCCTCTCCGGAGGTCCACGTCTGCTCCACGGCGAAGCATCCGGCGACGGCACCGCCGAAGGCGCGCATGGCGCGCTCGCGTTGTTGCTCCGCGTCGCTGTGCGGCATGCGCAGCAGGCCGCCGGGCCGGAAGGCCACCTCGTGCCATTCGCCCCGGCACCTGACCCGTACGGGTGCGGGAGCCGTCGGCCCCGGCGGGCCGACGGGGCCTTGCGGGACCTGGAGGGCGGGGAACAGCGACTCGCGGACGAGCGGATGCAGTTGCTCCGCCGCGACGCCTCCCACGCGCATCAGGTCGAGGTCGGGGAGCCTGCGCCACAGGGCCTCGGCGAGGATGGGCTCGTCCTTGACGTCGTCCCGGTCGACTACTCGTACCAGCATCCCGGCGGGGCCCGTGGGTTCCAGCAGGAGGTAAGTCCGCCAGTGCTCGGCGATGAGGAAGCGGTCGCCGACGCCCTCGGACATCTGCCGGCGTGTTTCCGGCTCCAGGCGGGTGTGGTTGAGCGCCATCCCGCTCAGCAGCCGCTCCGGGTCCGCCTGGTACCAGCCCGACTTCTGCGGGGGCGTCAGGTCCAGCTCGATGCCGGCGGCGGCGAAGGCGGCCTGTGTCCCGCCCTTCTGGTGCAGCAGCGTGGCCCACTCGGCCCGCGTCACCGGGTCGCCGTCGCCGGGATCGGCCGTCGGCAGTTCGTCCGCGCCGCGCGGGGTGCCGTCGGCGTGGAAGAACGGCGGCCTGTCCGTGCCGCCGCCGCACCGTTCACGCAGTTCGGCGGTGTGCCGTACGTCCCACAGGTGCCGCGCGTAGCGCCAGTCCCCGGTGTCCCGTCCGAAGACGCCCGCGGCTCGCTCGACGACCCCGAGCGTGCTGAACCGCAGAGCGATCCGCTGCGGTCCGGCGATCATGGGACCGGTGGTGATGTGGAGGTACGGCGTGGTCCCGCGGCCCTCGTCCGGCGCCTTGGGGCGGTAGCGCGCCAGCACGACCGTCCGGTCCGTGGCGAGGGTGCTCCGTCCGCCGAGGACGCGGGGCAGGTGCCAGCGCAGCAGGTCCGGGGCGAAGTGACGGAGGTCGTCCTCCAGGGCCTCGGCGACGTCGTCGCCGCAGTGGTCGGCGACATCGGACAGGTCGAAGGTGACATCGACGTTGGCCGCCGCGCAGGCGCCGCGCCAGTCACCGGCCAGCCTGCGTTCGGTCGCCCGCTCGATCATCCAGCCGGGTACCGCGTACCGGCGGATCCGGCGCAGGCTCGCCGCCTCGTCCGGGGGGAAGCAGCGCAGTTCGCCACGAGAGCTCACCGGTAGACGCTCCCTATCGCGCGCAGGTCGGGATGTGTCCTGCCGGCGGGCCGCAGACGCCGGGTGAAGGACCGCTTCACCTTGCGGGGCAGACCGGGTCCCAGACCGACGTACTCCAGGGGCGAGTTGTCGGGCACCGCCGCCAGCAGTGTCTTGGCGCCCCGGCCGGTCAGGCCGGTGTGGCACAGCTCCAGCCGGCGCAGTGGGCTGCCCGGCAGGGCGGCGGCCAGCGCGTGGGCGCCTTCGTCGCCGGTGGTGTTGGCGGGGGCGCCGAGGCTGCGTTCCGACGGCGGCCGCCCGAGGTCGAGTGCCTCGATCCCGGCGAGGGAACCGGCGAGGGCCGAGGCGCCGACCGGGCCGATCCCGTTGCCGCCCAGGCCGAGGCGCACCGGTCGTGCGGGGTCGGTCGCGGCGGCGAGGATGGCGGCGCCTTCGTCTCCGAGGTGGTTGGCGGGGAGGTACAGCTCACGCACCCCCGCCTCACGGATCAGCGCGGCCAGCAGCGGGGCGGCGTCGGCGGTCAGGCCGTTGCCGCCGAGGAAGAGGCGTTCCACCGGGCTGGGCCGGCTGGTGAGGGCCTCGAACAGGGCCTGCAGACCGTCGGTGGTCAGACCGGTGTTGACCAGGTCGAGGGTGCGCAGCGTGGTGTTGCTGCGGAGCGTCGCGGCGAGGGCCCGGGCGCCTTCGTCGCCCACCGGGTTGCGCTTGAGCCACAGGGCGCGGACGGTGCCGTCCGTCGTCAGCGCGTCGGCGAGTGCGGTGGCGCCCTCGGGTCCGATGCGGTTGCAGCCGAGGTAGAGCGTGTGCAGGCCGTGGCCGTCGACCAGCGCGTCGGCGACCGTGCGGGCTCCCTCGTCGCCGATGGCATTGGTGCCGAGCAGGACATGCGTGGCGTGCGGGGAAGCGGCGGCGACCGGCATCAACCGGTCGGCGCCGACCGCGCCCAGTCCCTGCTTGCACAGATCGACACGCCCGTCCGCGCGCACCGTGCCGAGCGGGAAGGCCTCGTCGGCTTCGACCGGCTGGGCGGAGCGAAGTCGGGCGAGCAACGGCTCCAGGGCTGCGGGATCGCTGATCGGGATGTCGGGGTGCTCGATCGCGGGGCAGCGTACGGGTGTCGGCTGCGTCATCACCACTCCACCGGTCCATCGCCGGTGCCCGGCTCGCCGAGGGCGGCATCGCCCTCCGCCCGCCCAGGACGAACCGACGCCAATCGACTTTCCTCCACGACAAGGGCGGCAAGACTGGTCGGATTCGAACCGACGTCCTCCAGCTTGATGCTTGGGCGCGACGACCTCTGCGCTACAGCCTTGCCGCGGAGATCATAGCGGCATTCGCCTCTGTGTTCGGAACCCGGTGGGCCCCTGCACTTTGCCTGATCCGCACGGAGTTTCCCCTGGAGGGACCGGCGTTGACGACTCGCCCCGACCCGTCAGCCGCGTCGGCGGGCGTTGAGGCGGGCGGCCTGGCGGGTCAGATGGGCGCGTTCGGCGAGGTTGGGGGCCTTCTGGGCGGCCTCGGCGTACAGCTGGGCCGCCGTCGCCAGGTCGCCGTCGCGCTCGTGGAGGTAGGCGGCCACCGCGGTGTGGCGGGGCAGGGAGTCGTCCAGTGCCGCGAGCGCCACCAGACCGGCACGTGGGCCGTCGGCCTCGCCGACGGCTACCGCGCGGTTGAGGCGGACGACCGGACTGTCGGTCAGGCGCGCGAGTTCGTCGTACCACTCGACGATCTGTACCCAGTCGGTCTCCTCGGCGGTGCGCGCGTCGGCGTGGAGCGCGGCGATGGCGGCCTGGGCCTGGAACTCGCCCAGCCGGTCGCGGGCGAGGGCCGACTGGAGGATCTCGATGCCCTCGGTGATCAACTGCGTGTCCCAGCGGCCGCGGTCCTGCTCGGCCAGTGGCACCAGGCTGCCGTCGGGTGCGGTCCGGGCGTCACGCCGGGCGTGGTGGAGCAGCATGAGGGCGAGCAGCCCGGCCACCTCGGGATGGTCGATCGCCGACGCCAGTTGCCGGGTGAGGCGGATGGCCTCGGCGGACAGGTCGACATTCCCGGAGTAGCCCTCGTTGAAGACCAGGTAGAGGACGCGCAGCACGGTGGCGACGTCACCGGGCTGGTCGAACCGCACGCCGGAGACGGTGCGTTTGGCCCGGCTGATGCGCTGCGCCATGGTCGCCTCGGGCACCAGGTAGGCCTGGGCGATCTGGCGGGTGGTCAGTCCGCCGACGGCACGCAGCGTGAGCGCGACCGCGGACGACGGGGTCAACGAGGGGTGGGCGCACAGGAAGTAGAGCTGGAGCGTGTCGTCCGCCGAGGGCGTGGGTCCGGGCGGGGGCTCCTCTTCGACGCGGTCCTCACGCCTGCGGCGGGCGGCGTCCGCCCGGGTCGCGTCGAGGAACTTGCGCCAGGCGACGGTGACCAGCCAGCCCTTCGCATCCCTCGGCGGATCGTCCGGCCAGACGCGGACCGCCTCGATGAGCGCTTCCTGCACGGCGTCCTCGGCCGCCGCGAAGTCGGCTCCGCGGCGGACGAGAACGGCGAGCACACTCGGCGTGAGGTTCCTCAGCCGGGCCTCGTCCATCGGTGAGGTCATTCCGTGATGGCGGGCGACACGCCGTAGAACGGGCGCAGCTCGAGCCACTCGTGGATCGGCTTCCCGCCCGCCCCGGGGGCGGCCGACAGTTCCCCGGCCAGCTCGACGGCGCGCTCGTAGCTGTCGACGTCGATCACCATCCAGCCGGCGATGAGGTCCTTCGTCTCGGCGAACGGGCCGTCGGTGACCGGCGGGCGCCCCTCACCGTCGTACCGGACCCACGTCCCCTCGGGGGCGAGCGCCTGACCGTCGACGAACTCGCCGGTCTTCTCGAGCCGGGCGGCGAAGTCCTGCATGTACCGCATGTGGGCCGAGATCTCCTCCGGCGTCCACTGGTCCATGGGCACGTCGTTGGCCGGAGCCGGGGCGCCGCGGTAGTGCTTGAGAAGCAGGTACTTGGCCATCGTGATCTCTCCTCGATGCTCGTGCGATCCATTGTGGTCGCGTTCACCCCGGGGACGGAGCCGGTTGCGGGTTCTCGACATCGCCGCGCGAAGTTTTCCGGCAGGAGGCCGAAGCCCCCGTGAACCGGGGGTTACCCCCACCCTCGACCCGGATGGCCGCCCCATCGATCCGGCTCGCGCACCAAGGCCATCGTTGGACGGTACGGCGAGGACAGGCCCGAAGGTCGCCGACCCGCGTACGTCCAGGGGGCAGACGTGTTCAAGCGCAAGCGTGCGGTGGGTGGGTTACTGACGTTGGCCCTGGCGGTCGGCGTCGCGGCGGGCGCGCCGGCGAGCGGCGACGCGCCGCGGGGGAACGCCGCCGGCACGGTCCGGGCCACCGGCGAGAACACCGCGCTCGGCTCCGCCGACCCCACCGGCCGCCCCCGGCTGTGCGAACTCCTCCGTCGGCTGACCACCGTCGACGGCGGCCCCGGCGCACTCGCCGAAGTGCGGGACCGTACCGGGAGCGCGGTGCTGACCAGCGGTGTCGCCGACGTGCGCAGCGGCGCGCCGATCAGGCGTGACAGCAGGTTCCGGATCGGCAGCATGACCAAGCCGTTCGTGGCGACGGTCATGCTCCAACTGGTGGGAGAGCGTCGCGTCGTCCTCGATGACCCGGTGGAGCGCTATCTGCCCGGCGTCGTCCGCGGGCACGGCAACGACGGGCGCGTGATCACCGTCCGCCAGCTGCTCCAGCACACCAGCGGCGTGCCCGACGTCCTCGACCACCTCGGCCCGGCGGAGATCCTCAAGGACCCCCTGGCCCACCACGACGCCCGTGACCTCGTGGACATCGCGCTCGCCCACCCCCCGACCTTCGAGCCGGGCACCGGCTGGCGCTACTCCAACACCGGCTATCTGTTGGCCGGCCTGATCATCGAGAAGGTGACCGGCCACACGTACGGCGAGGAGATCCGCAGGCGCATCATCACTCCGCTCGGCCTGCGGGAGACGTACGTGCCGGGTGACGACCCGGCGATTCCGGGACCGCATCCGCGCGGGTACGTGCGACCGGGCGCGGACGCGCCCCTCATGGACATCACCGCGGTCAACCCCTCGGTCGCGGGGGCTAGCGGGGAGATGATCTCCAGCGGTACCGATCTGAACCGGTTCCTGGACGCCCTGGTACGTGGCGAGCTGCTGCGCCCGGCCCAGCTGCGGGAGATGACGAGGACGCGGCCGACCGGAAACCCGGACGGCCGGGCGTACGGCCTGGGCCTGGAGAGCAGGCCGCTGCCCTGCGGCGGACTGTACTGGGGTCACACCGGCGACATGCTCGGGTCCGAGACGGCGGGCGGTGCCACGGTCGACGGCAGGCAGGCGACGGTCATGGTGAACCTCGACCCGGGCGGTTCGGACGCGCAGAGCGACGACATCAAGGCCGCCGTCCAGGCCGCGCTCTGCGAAAGCCGCCCGTCGCCCTCCAGGTAGCGCACGCGCAGGGGAGCCACTTACCTCCGCGTGCAGCATGCAATATATTGCATCCTGCCAGCCATCGCCCCATGCCCAAGGACATCCACCGTGACCGACCCGACCGGAACGAAGGAGATCATCGGCATTCTGGGCGGCATGGGCCCCGCGGCCACCGCCGACTTCTACGCCAAGCTGGTGTCGATGACCCCGGGACACAGCGACCAGGACCATCTCAGAACGGTCATCTGGTCCGACCCCACCATCCCCGACCGCACCGCGGCCCTTCTCGGTGACGGACCGGACCCCACCCCCTGGCTCCTCGCCGGCAGCCGTGTCCTGCGCGAGGCCGGCGCCACGGTCATCGCCATCCCCTGCAATACCGCACACGCCTTCGTGCCCCGCATCGTCGACCGTGTCGGCCTGCCGATCGTCCACATGATCGGCGAGGTGGCCCGGCACCTGACCACACTCAGCCCCCAGGTGCGTACGGCAGGACTGCTCGCCACCACCGGCACCGTGCGGGCGGGGCTGTACCAGGAGTGGCTGGACCGTTCCGGCATCGAGCTGGTGCTCCCCGACGCCGACAGCCAGGACGCCGAGGTGATGGCCGGAATCCGCGCGGTGAAGGCGGGTGTCCGCGACGACGCCACGACCGCGGTGCTCGCCCGCGCCGCACGCCGGCTGGCCGACCGGGGAGCGCAGGCGATCATCGCGGGCTGCACGGAGATCCCCCTCGGTCTGCCCGCCGACACGGTCGAGGTCCCGCTCGTCGACCCGGCGCTCACCCTTGCCCGGGCTCTGGTCCGCCGGGCCCGCGCCGGTACGGCGAGGGAGGCGCCGCCCAATCCGATCGGCCTGGGACGTTGACCTCGCGGAAGCCCGAAACGGCCGATGTATCGTACGCAATATGTCGCTCGACAGCCCCGTCTCCCGCCGTCTCCTCAGCGACGAGGTCTTTCACCGTCTGCGCGACTCCATCGTGCGGGGTGAACTCGCCCCCGGGGAGAAGGTCAAGGACAACGAGCTGGCCATGCGTCTCGGGCTGAGCCGCACCCCGGTGCGCGAGGCCCTCGCCCGGCTCGCCGACATCGGTCTGGTCGAGGCCAAGCCCGGCGCGTACACCCGCGTCACGACCCTCAACCGCCGCGACGCCGAGAAGACCCTCGCCGTCCTGCGCTCCCTCGACCGGCTCGCCGTGGAGACCGCCGTCCCGGTGCTGACCGACGAGCACCTGGAGCGCATGCGCGAGGCCAACCGTGACTTCGAGCGCGCCGTCGCGGCCGAGGACACGACCGCCGCCCTCGCCGCCGACGACCGCTTCCACGCCGTGCCGATCGCGGCCGCCGACAACCCCGTCCTCAGCCGGGTCGTCGAGCAGCTCCACCCGCAGCTCCACCGCATCCTCCACCGCAAGTTCTCCACCCTGCTCGGCGGCCGCAACACCGTCGAACACCACGACCAGCTCATCGCCGTCTGCGCCACCGGTGACGCCCGCGCCGCCGCGGAGCTCTCGGGCCGGCACTGGTCCGAACTCGGCGGCCACATCAACCGCCTCTTCGACACCAACCAGTTCGCCGACACGCCCACCCCCTGATGCCGGGGCAGGCGCCCGCGTCGCAGGCACGGGATGCTTGACAGGGAGGGCGCGGGACGAGGGCGGCCGGGAGGTGATGGCGGTGATCGCTGTCCAGTCGATGGCCGCGGACCAGTCGATGACTCTGGCCGCTGACCACTCGATGATCGCCGTCAAACCGGTGGGCACCGTCCATGCCGCACTCGCCGTCAACCCGATGGACGGCGCCTCGGTGCTCGCGACCTTCGGAGCCCTCGGGGTCCTCGTGGTGATCTTCGCGGAGTCGGGGCTGCTCGTGTTCGGCTTCTTCCTGCCCGGCGACACGCTCCTGCTCCCGGCCGGTGTGCTGTGCGCCGGGACCGCCGAGCAGGCGCCCCGCCTTGTGCTGTGGCAGGTGCTGCTGTGCGCGGGCGTCGGCGCGGTGGCGGGCGGTCAGGTCGGGTTCCTGCTCGGGCGGCACGGGGGACGGGCCCTGCTGGCACGCACCGAGAGACGGCGGGTACGGGAGACCGCGGGACGCGCCGAGAAGCTGCTGGCCCGCTACGGGTACGGCAAGGCCCTGGTGATCGGCCGTTTCGTCCCGATGGTGCGGACGGTCCTGCATCCGGCGGCCGGTGCGCTCGGCGTGCCCACGCGGACCTTCACGATCTGGCAGATCGTCGGCGGTCTGCTCTGGTCGCAGAGTCTCGTCCTGGCCGGATACCTCCTCGGAGCCTCCGTCCCCGACATCGACGACTATCTGCTGCCCCTGGTCGCCCTCGTCGTCCTGGTCTCGCTGCTGCCCCTGCTGCCGGTAGTGACCGAGTCGCGTCGCGCGCGGCGCGATCGCTGACGGGTACCTCAAGGGGCCAAGCCGGTACCTCATGCGGCCGAGCACCCATCGACGTTCGACCAGTCGGACATTGTTCGAAACCTCTTGACGCTGTGCCACACCCCGATTGACACTCTCGCAACACGACGTCACACAGCCGACACGGCAGGGTGCCCACGGCCGAGGCCCCGCCATGCCTCAGCAGGGAACTCGACATGCCGTACACCGCACGCGTCCGTGTCCGCGCGAGACGCCTGGCGAGCCGACTCGCCGGGCTGACCGCCGCGTCGCTGTTGCTGGGACTCGCCGGGCCCGCCCTTCCCGCGCAGGCCGCCGGCACCGCCGAGGCGACGGAGATCACCGACGGTCTCGCCCTCTGGTACAAACTCGACGCCACCTCCGGCAGCACCGCCACCGACGCCTCCGGAAACGGCCGGGACGGCACGGTGAGCGGCGCCGCCGACTGGTCGGGCACCGGTCAGGGGCTCGCCTTCAACGGCTCGGACACCTACATCAAGGTGCCGAACGACATCATGAAGGGCATGGACGCGATCACCGTCTCGATGGACGTGCGGATCGACTCCACGCAGACCACGCCGTACTTCGTCTACGGCTTCGGCAACTCCAGCGGCAGCAGCGGCAACGGCTACCTCTTCACCACCGGCAACTCCTTCCGGACGTCCATCGCGTCCGGCAACTGGTCGACGGAGCAGACCACCAGGCCCACCGACTCACACAACCTGACCCGCTCGGTCTGGAAGCACATCGCCTACACCCAGACGGGCACCACGGGCGTGCTGTACGAGGACGGCATCGAGGTCGGCCGCAACACCTCCGTCAGCATCACCCCGGGCTCGATCGGCTCCGGCACCACCACGGCCAACTACATCGGCAAGTCGGTCTACTCCGGCGACAAGCTGTTCAAGGGCAGCATCCGTGACTTCCGGGTCTACGACCGTGCCCTCGCCGACTCCGAGGTCGGGCAACTCGCGCTCCCCGTCGCCACGCGGGGCGTTTCCGACGACAAGGCCGCGCTGAGCCTCGGTGACACCAGTGCCGTCGTCGCCGACCTGGACCTGCCGAGGACCGGCACCGCCGGCGGCTCCGCGATCAGCTGGGCCAGCGACAACCCGGCAGCCGTGTCCGACTCCGGCAAGGTCACGCGCCCCGCCGCCGGTGAGCCCGACGCGCACGCCACGCTCACGGCGACCCTGAGGAAGGGCACCGTGACCGACACCAAGACCTTCGACGTCACGGTGCTCCCCGACTTCGACGACCGGACCGCCACCGAGCAGGCCGCCGCGGCCCTCGCCGTCCACAACCTCGACGACGTGCGCGGCAACCTCACCCTCCCGGCCACCGGCTCCTACGGCACGAAGGTCACCTGGTCCTCCGCGACCCCGGACGTCGTCTCCGCCGACGGCCTGGTCCACCGCCCCGCGCACGGCACCGGCGCCACCACCGTCGAACTGACCGCCACCGTCACCAAGGGCGAGGCGAGCACCACCCGCGCCTTCACCGCCAAGGTCCCCGAACTGCCGAAGCGCGAGGCCCTCAAGGGCTACATGTTCAGCTACTTCACCGGCGAGGGCACGGCCGACGGCGAACAGCTCTACGCCGCCCTGAGCAAGGGCAACGACCCGCTGCACTGGCGGGAGTTGAATGACGGCAAGCCCGTCCTGACGTCCACGCTCGGCGAGAAGGGCCTGCGCGACCCGTTCATCATCCGCTCCCCCGAGGGCGACAAGTTCTACCAGATCGCCACCGACCTGAGGATCTACGGCAACGGCGACTGGGACGCCGCCCAGCGCACCGGCAGCAAGTCCATCATGGTCTGGGAGTCCACCGACCTCGTGCACTGGACGAACCAGCGGCTGGTCAAGGTCTCCCCGGACAGCGCGGGCAACACCTGGGCACCGGAGGCGTTCTACGACGCGCAACGCGGTGAGTACGTCGTGTTCTGGGCGTCGAAGCTCTACGACAACGAGGCGCACTCCGGCGACACGTACAACCGCATGATGTACGCGACCACCCGCGACTTCTACACGTTCAGCGAGCCCAGGGTCTGGATCGACCGGGACTACTCGGTCATCGACTCCACGGTGATCGAGCACGACGGGACGTACTTCCGGCTCTCCAAGGACGAGCGGAACAACACCTCCTCCACGCCCAACAGCAAGTTCATCTTCGAGGAGAAGAGCGACTCGCTCCTCGACCTGTCCTGGGACGCGGTCGCCGAGGGCATCGGCAAGGGTTCGATGAGCGCGGCCGAGGGTCCGCTGGTGTTCAAGTCGAACACCGAGGACAAGTGGTACGCCTTCCTCGACGAGTTCGGCGGCCGCGGCTACATCCCCTTCGAGACCACCGACCTGGCCTCCGGCACCTGGACCCCGTCCACCGGCTACGACCTCCCGGCAAAGCCCCGCCACGGCACCGTCCTGCCGGTGACGCAGGCAGAGTACGACCGCCTGCTGCGCGCCTACCAGCCGGACCAACTGGTGGAGAGCGTCGAGGACGTCTCCGTGCAGACCGGCATCGGCCAGGCCCCCGTCCTGCCGGCCACCGTGATCGCCGGCTACGCCGACGGCGTCAAGCGTCCCGTCGCGGTGACCTGGGAGGACATCCCGGAGTCGCGGTACGCGCAGGCCGGCACCTTCACGGTGACGGGCAGCCTGCCGGACGGCGCCGCGATCCCGGTCCGCGCCGAGGTCTCGGTCTCGCAGGAGGGCCCCGACGTCCCCGCCGACCTGCTCCTGCGGTACGACTTCGACGAGACCGGCGGCACCATCGCCCGTGACTCCAGTGGCCACGGCTACCACGGCACCTATGCCCGTACGCCCGACTTCGGTACCGGGGTCGAGGGCGGCTCGTTCAAGATGTCCGGCGGTTCGAGCTCCTCGACGACCTCGCCGTACGTCCGTATCCCGAACGGCGTGCTGAAGAGCGCCGACAGCGTCACGGTCTCGGCGTACGCCAAGTGGAAGGGCGGCGACAGCTTCCAGTGGCTGTTCGGCCTCGGCCCCGACAGCGACAAGTACCTCTTCGCCACCCCCGCCAACGGCGGATCCAGCCTCTACTCGGCGATCACGAAGGCGAGTTGGTCGGCGGAGTCCAAGCTGACGGCGGGCTCGCAGCTCACACCGGGCGAGTGGCGGCACGTCACCGTCACCCTCGACGGCTCGACCGGCACGATGGTCCTCTACGTCGACGGCATCGAGGCGGCCCGCACCACGACCACCATCAAGCCGTCCGAGCTGTACGACGCGAACAAGGACTACAGCGGCTACATCGGCCGCTCCCTGTACGCGGCCGACCCCTACTTCGGTGGCGAGGTCGACGACTTCCGCGTCTACGACCGGGCCCTCACGGGCACCGAGGTCATGGAGCTCAGCGGCAACACCGCAGGCATCGCGAAGGCCACGCACCCGGCGCTGAAGGTGGACGCGCTCGTCGACAACCCCGGCAGCAAAATCACCCTGCCGATGAAGGAGGGCACCGATCTCACCGCCCTCGCCCCGGAGTTCACCCTCGCTCACGGAGCGGCGATCAGCCCCGCCTCCGGCAGCATGCAGGACTTCAGCAAGCCGGTGACGTACGAGGTGACCGGCTCCGACGGCAAGAAGCGCACCTGGACGGTCTCGGCGCTCGTCATGAGAAGCCCCGTCCTGCCGGGTCTCAACGCCGACCCGAACATCGTCCGCTTCGGCGACACCTTCTACCTGTACCCGACCACCGACGGCTTCCCGGGCTGGAGCGGCACGCAGTTCAAGGCTTACTCCTCCAAGGACCTGGTCCACTGGAAGGATCACGGCGTCATCCTGGACCTCGGGCCGGACGTCTCGTGGGCGGACAGCAGAGCCTGGGCGCCGGCGATCGCCGAGAAGGACGGGAAGTACTACTTCTACTTCTGTGCCGACGCGAACATCGGCGTCGCGGTGTCCGACTCGCCGACCGGGCCGTTCAAGGACGCGCTGGACAAGCCGCTGCTCAAGGCGGGCCAGTTCAGCGGCCAGATGATCGACCCGGCCGTGTTCACGGACGACGGGCAGTCGTATCTCTACTGGGGCAACGGCCGCGCCTACGTCGCTCCCCTGAACGCCGACATGACGTCCATCGACACCTCGAAGGTCAAGGACATCACCCCGAGCGGCTACAACGAGGGCACCTTCGTCATCAAGCGCAAGGGCACCTACTACTTCATGTGGTCGGAGAACGACACGCGCGACGAGAACTACCGCGTCGCCTACGCCACCGGCCCCTCCCCCACCGGCCCGTGGACCAAGCACGGCGTGATCCTGGAGAAGGACCTCTCCCTCGGCGTCAAGGGACCCGGGCACCACTCGGTGGTCCACGTCCCGAAGACCGACGAGTGGTACATCGCCTACCACCGGTTCGCCATCCCCGGCGGTGACGGCACCCACCGTGAAACCACCGTCGACAAGCTGGAGTTCGGCTCCGACGGGCTGCTCGAGAAGGTCGTCCCGACCCTGACCGGCATCGACCCGATCGTCAACCGGGCCCCGAAGATCACCTCCGCCACCGGGCCGACGGCCCCCGTGGCGGCCGGCCACCGCACCACCGTCACGGCCGAGTTCCGGGACGCCGACGTCGGCGACACCCACACCTGCCGGGTCGACTGGCAGGACGGCACCGAGCCGACGGCGGGCACGGTCGACGGCACCACCTGCCGGGCCGAGCACACCTACGCCAAGGCCGGCATCCTCCGCCCGGTCGTCACCGTCACGGACAACGACGCCGGCTCGGACCGCACGACACTTCCCGAGCTGATCGTCTACGACCGTGCCGCCGGACCCGCGCTCGGGGCGGGCCTGATCACCTCCCCGGCGGGTGCCTACCCGGCCAAGCCCGCCCTGACCGGCAAGGCGGCCTTCTCGTTCGCGGCCGCGTACGCCAAGGGAGCCGCCGTCCCCACGGGCAAGGCGTCCCTCGACTTCGGCCCGGCCAGGCTGAAGTTCCGCTCCACCGGCTCCGACTGGCTCGTGGTCACCGGCACCCGGGCCGTGTACCAGGGCTCCGGCACCGTGGGCGGCAGCGGCGGCTACGGCTTCCGGATCACCGCGACCGACGCGCCGGACACCTTCCGCATCAGGATCTGGAAGGAGTCCACCGGTGACGTCGTCTACGACAACGCCACCGGCGCGAGGCCCCTTGGCTTCGTCACCGTCGGCGACGGGCCACGCTAGGGGCATGCCGTCTCAGCACAGGCAGGGGTCGGTGCCCGAGCCCAGACCGCCGATGTCGCGGTCCCTCAGGGCACCGGCGTAGGCCTGTACCTCGTCGACGTCACCGTGCAGGTACTCGCCCCAGCCGTCACCGGCCCTGGCCCGCCCGATCTGCAGGGGGCCGGAGCTCTCCCAGCCGTTCGGGAGCGTGGCGGTCGCGGCGGCGTTGGTGTAGCCGTCGAGGTACAGCTTGATCCGATCGGTCGCGTCGTCGTAGACGACGGCCAGCCGGTGCCCCTGGCCCTCTCCGCCGTCCGCGGCCTCGATCTGCGAGACGACCACCTCGGGGGCGCCGGCCTCGTCCTTCCGCGGCATCACCAACTGCCAGGCGTGGACCGACGGGTCGTAGCGCACCTTGAAGGCGTCCGTGTGCTCACCGGCCTGTGACAGCACGGTCATCGGAGCGGCCGGCTCGGAGTCGGCGAGCCGGACCACCACGCCGACGGTGAAGCTGTCCGAGGTGTCCACCACGGCACTTCCGGTGGCCGCGTACCCCGTCTCACCGTCCAGTCGGAGGTGGCCGTCGCCGACGAGGGCGTAGGGCACGACCGGGCAGTCCGGATCGAGGTCGGGGAGGCAGGAGCCGTCAGGTCCACGGTGGATGGCGGCACCCGGGCCCAGCGTCAGCGGCGCCTTGCCGCCCTGCTCGGGGCTCACGCCGTCCGTGGCGGTCTCCAGCGACCAGTGGCCGAGCAACGTCGGCTTGCGGTGGGCGAGTTCGGTGATCTCGACGGGGACGACCACCCGGTCGTAGGTGCGGACGTCGCCGATCTCGCCGTGCCAGCGGTCCCGGTAGCCGTCGCCGTTGCGGGAACGGCCGATCTGGAAGGCGCCGGAGGTCGCGGCGGGTGCCGCCGCCCCGGTGCCGGCCTCCTGACCGTTGATGTAGAGCTTCGCCCGGCCGGTCTCGGTGTCGTACAGGCCGAGGAGGTGGGCCCATTCACCGGTTTCCGGGGCGCCGCCGGTGATCCGGGTGCCGCCGACGGTGAACGACCATTCGGGGCCCTCGTCCCGGGTGCGCAGCCCCAAGGCGAAGGCCGCGTCGTCCGACGCGTCCTGGCCTGCCACGGTCATGTTCCGGTCCGTCCGCGCGGGGCGCGCCCAGGCGCTGACGGCGAAGGTCCGGCCGGCGTCGACCGCCGGGGCGTTCGGAGTGAGGAAGGCGTGGCTGCTGCCGTCGAGGCTCGCCACGGAGGGCAGCGAGGTGCCGCGTGGCGCGGGCGCGCCGAAGGTCACCCCCGAGCCGGCGTCGGCGGTGGGCCCGGTCACGGCCGTGGCCGTGGTGGAGCCGGCCGGGTCCGCCAGCGTCCACTGGGCTACGGGAGCGCGGCCGGACTTGACCCGGAAGTGGTAGGTGGTCGTCGTACTGCTGCGGCCGGCACGGTCGATGGCTCGGACGCTGAGGTAGTCCGGGCGGTCCTGTAGCGGCAGATGCCGGATCGTGACGGGTCCGCCGAGTTCGTCGGGGCGGGCCGTCAGCTGCGGGCCGCCGATGAAGCTGTAGATGTACTGCGCGACGTCGTCCGACGGGGAGTCCATGGTGAAGCTGCCGTAGACGCCGACGCCGTCCTGCCACTGGTCCTGCGGGTAGTCGGAGGACGTGACGACGGCCTTCTCGGGGCTGGTGTCGTCGTACACGAACTGGCACACCGAACCGTCGCCCGCCGAACTCCAGGCGGAGGCGGCGGTGCCGTCGTTCGCGCGCACGTGCCAGGAGATCACCGTGTTCGCCGGGATGTCCTCCGGCATCCGCCATTGCTGGGGCGAGCCGGACAGCGTCTCCAAGGTGGTGTACGTACGGCGCTGCTCCACCCCGTCCGCGCCCGTCCACCAGGCCTCGAACTCGCCCTTGACCATGTTGGCCTCGGCCGGCTGGTTGTCCTCCTCCGGGTCGTACAGGACGGCCCGCAGCGTGGGCGGCGCCCCGACATACGCCTTCTGCTCCCCCGTGGCGCACGCCTTCGTATTGGTCTGCAGATCCTGGACGAGCGGCTGACGCGGCGGCAGGTTCTCGGCGGCGCGTGCGAGGCCGGGTGTGGTCAGTACGACGGCGCCGGCCATGCAGCAGGCGGCGAGGTGGCCGGGTCTGAACCGGTTCCCCCTGGTTCTGGCACTGTTCAAGTCTTCTCCTCCCCTGGTGAGCCCATGGATCACACGGGCTGCAGGAGGCTAACAGCGCCCACTGACATGGCCAGAACCATTTTCCCTTCAAGCATCCAGGTCCCGCCGGCGCCGGCCCGCCGGCCGGGTGCAACCCTCTCGCAACGTTGCCCGTGCTCTCCTTGCCGCCATGTATGAGGAGACCCCGCGCGTCGAACTCACTCCCGCGGCCGAGGACCTGCTGCGCCGCCTGCGCGCGACGCATGGCCCGCTGATGTTCCACCAGTCCGGCGGCTGCTGCGACGGCAGCGCGCCGATGTGCTACCCGGAGGGCGAGTTCCGTACAGGCGACTCGGACGTGCTGCTCGCGGAGCTGGTCGTCGAGGGGGTTCCGGAGCCGGTGACGTTCTGGATGTCGCGCGGTCAGTACGAGGTGTGGAGCCACACCCGGCTGATCGTCGACGTCGTCGAGGGCCGGGGCAGCGGCTTCTCGCTGGAGGCGCCCGAGGGGGTGCGTTTCCTCACCCGTTCGCGGGTCGTCGGCGGCTAGCAACCGCGCTGGTCATCGCGGTCTGGTGCACTTCCCCTGAGCCCTGCCACATTTGACGAGACATCAGGGGGGAAATGTGACACGTCATCAAAAGCGGCTCGGAACGGCCAGAGCGGCGCTCGCGCTGTTCACGGCACTCGGCTCGCTGGCCGGTGCGGCCCTGGTGGGGGCGGCACCGGCCGGCGCCGCGCAGCGGGGCATCCAGATCGCGCCGGGCGTCCGGTACGAGGAGTTCGACATCGCGGCGCTGAAGGGCCCGGCACACGCCCACGTGCTCACCGTCGATCTGCGCAATCCACGGGTACGCCTCGATCTGCTGCACCCCGGCGCGGTGGCGGCGCGGGCCACCGTCTCGCGGCAGGCGACGGCGCAGGGTGCCGTCGCCGGCGTGAACGGCGACTTCTTCAACATCAGCGAGACCCAGCACCCCGGCGTTCAGGCGACCGGCGCCAGCGTGGGTCCGGCGATCGCGCGCGGCCGGGCGCTCAAGGCGGCGGTGCCGAACGGCCAGCGTTTCGGCCCGGCGCTGCCACCCGGCACGAGCACCGAGGACGTGTTCGGCGTGGGCACCGACCGCCGGGCCCGGCTCGACGGCCTGAGCCTCGACGGCTCGATCCGTACGCCCGCGGGCCGGCTGCCGCTGCGCGGGCTCAACCAGTACGCGCTGCCGGTGGGCTCCATCGGGGCGTTCACGTCCAAGTGGGGCAGCGCCTCCCGGGTGCGCGCCACCTGCGGCACGGACGCGGACCGGGCCGCCCCGTGCAGTACCGACACCTACGAGGTGACGGTCCGCGGGGGCCGGGTCGTGTCGACCGCCGACACCCCGGGCAGCGGGCCGATCGCCCCGGACACGACCGTCCTCGTGGGCCGGGAGGCGGGCGCGCAACAGTTGCGGAAGTTCTTCGCGGGCGAGCGAAGCGAGATGGGGGTCCCCCCGGCCGGAGACCGGGGGAGGGTGAAGGTGAAGTACCGGCTGGTGGCGTCGGCGTCCCGGGTCCCGTACCGCTTCGCCCTCGGCGGCTACCCGGTGCTCGACGACGGGCGGCCGCTGCCCGGCCTGGACGCCAGGACCTCGGCCGTGCGCACCGCGGTGGGCATCGCGGACCGCGGGCGGCGCGTCGTCCTGCTCGCGCTCGACGGCGCGCCCGAGTACCGCACCGGGCTGACGATCGCCGAAGTGGCGTCCGCCTTGCGGGAGTTGGGCTCGGTGGACGCCTTCAGTCTGGACGGCGGCGGTTCGTCGACGCTGGTGGCCCGGGAGCCGGGAGCGGCGACGGTGTCCGTACGGAACCATCCGACCGACGGCGGGCGGGAACGCGCCGTCCCCAACGGCATCGGGGTCTTCTCGAAGCGCTGACGGTCATGGTCTGAGGCTGCTGACGATGTCCGCCGTGGCCGTCAGACCGCTGTTGATGGTGGGCGCCATGCTGGTGCTCGCCAGATAGAAGCCGAGCAGCAGGCACACGATCGCATGGGTGATCTTCAGTCCGCCGCTGCGGACGAAGATCACCGCCAGCACGAACAGCAACAGCACCACAGAGATGGAAATGGCCATCGACAACCTCCTCCGCCACGCCGCCTCATCCCGGTTCACGGCGTTCGGCCGTAAGTGTGGCGTAGCGGAGGGTTCGTCCGGGCGGCTGGCCTGTCCGCCGAACGTGTGGTGTCCCGCCGAGCCGGGTCAAACCGCCTCGTTGGCGTCGAGGAAGGCCTCCAGACCGGCGAGGTCGTCGGTGTTGAGGAAGTCCACGTCGGCGGCGAGCAGTTCGCTCCACAGGGCGTCCCGGGCGGATCCGGCGACGTCCGGGGTGGCCCAGAAGCGCACCTTCTGCCCACGGGAGTGGGCGGCCTGGACGATGCCGTGCAGCTTCTTCCGCTCGGCGTCCGGGAAGGCGCCCACGCCCGGCCAGGTGAAGTTGCGTGTCCAGTTGTCGCTGATCAGGGGGATGAAGGAGGCGGGCGCGGCGCTGCCGAGGTCGGCGAGGCGGCCGTCGTAGAAGGCGCGGCGGAGGCTCTGCGCCTCCATCGGCACGCGGGCGGCACGGTCGCCGGAGATCACCGCGGTGACCGGACCCGGGAAGACCCGGCCATGGGCGTAGGTCGTGAACAGGTGCTGGTAGCGCGCCAGGTGCTGGTCCAGCGCCAGGTACGTCGAGGAGCCCTCGGTCTTGATGTCGATGAGCAGTTGGATCGGCCGCCGGTAACCCCGGTAAACCGAGCCGTGGTTGGCCCGGACACGGGCGGCCAGCGGGTCGAGGTAGAGGGACTCCAGGGTGCGGCCGGGGTCGAGGTCCTCGGGGTCGTGGGCGACGAGGAGCTGGTCGCCGACCAGGTAGATGTCCGCTTCGAGGCTGCCGAAGCGGTGGTCGAGGGCGTCGAGGAGGGGGCGCGGGTGCTCGTAGTCGTTGTGGGCGTGCGCTCGCCACAACGGACGCGGGCGGTGCTTCCGTTCGCCCGCCAGCGCACTGGTGGCGGGCAGGGCGACCGCGCCGGCGAGGGCGGCGCCGAGGGTGGTGAGGGCTCTGCGGCGAGTGGTGAGGGCCATGCTCTGCCTCCCTGAAGGGGCGATTCGGGGCGTGGGGAACCGCTGCGAGTATGCGATTCCGAGAGGCCCGAACAGCAGAGCTGAGCGGCGAGTTGGCCGGACCGCCGTCCCGTGTTCACTTCATCGGTGCAGGGCACACGAAAAAGCCCGCCCCAGGTCGGGCGGGCTTTTCGCGCGGTTCGCTCAGGTGTAGGTCAGGGAGCCCCGAGGCCAACGAGTTCGGCCAGTGCCTCGCGGTGGGCGCCCGCGGTGCCGTAGGCGATCGAGTCGGCCTTGGCCCGCTTCAGATACAGGTGCACCGGGTGCTCCCAGGTCATACCGATACCGGCGTGCAACTGCAGTGCCTCCTCGGCGGCATGTACGGCGACGGGCGCCGCGTAGGCCTGGGCGACAGCGACCGCGATGTCGACGTCCTCGCCGGTCGCCAGCGCGTCGGCGGCGTTCCGGGCGGCGGCGCGCAGGTTGACGACCTCCAGCCACAGCTGTGCGAGCCGGTGCTTGAGCGCCTGGAAGCCACCGACGGGGCGGTTGAACTGCTTGCGGTCCTTCAGATAGCGGACCGTCTCGGTCAACGTCCAGTCGGCGAGCCCGAGCTGCTCGGAGGCGAGCAGTCCGGCGCCGGCCCGCAGGGCGCGTCGTACGGCAGGCTCGGCGTCGCCCAGCAGACGACCGGCCGCACCGTCCAGGGTGACCGTGGCGACGGGCCGGGTCAGGTCCAGGGACGTCTGCGGAGTGACGGTCACGGCGTCGGCTTCCACCGCGTACAACCCGCCGTCGTCGGCGGGCACGAGCAGCACATCGGCGACGGCCGCATCCGCGACGCCGGTCAACTCCCCGTGCAGGACACCACCTTCATGCCGTACGACCTTGTAGGCGCCGCCGGGAAGGACGTTCAGCGCGACGGCGAGCGCGCCGATCCTCCGCCCGGACGCCAGCTCGGCGAGCAGCCCCCCGTCGGTCTCGCAGGCGAGCAGCGCCTCGGTGGCCACGACAGCGCTCGTCAGATACGGCACCGGAGCGACCGCGCGCCCCAACTCCTCCAGCACGACGGCGACTTCGCGGTGGGTGGCACCCTGACCACCCTTGTCCTCCGGCACCAGGAGGCCGGCCAGGCCCATGCCGTCGGCGAGCGCCTTCCACGCCTCCAGGTCGTGCGGGTTGTCCGACTCGGTGCGTGCGATGACGCCGGGCGCGTCGCAGTGGTCGGCGAGCAGGTCCCGTACGGCGGCCCGCAGCGCCTCTTCCTCCTCGGAGTACAGCAGGTCGGGCTGTGTGCTCATCGGGACAGGTCCTTCCACGCGACGTCCTTGTCGGTGCGCGGCTCGGACGGCAGGCCCAGGACGCGCTCGGCGACGATGTTCAGCAGGACCTCGCTGGTCCCGCCCTCGATGCTGTTGCCCTTGGAGCGGAGGTAGCGGTAGCCGGCGTCGCGGCCCGTGAAGTCCACGAGCTCGGGCCGCCGCATGGTCCAGTCGTCGTACAACAGACCCTCCTCCCCACGGAGTTCGACCTCCAGGCCGCTGATCTCCTGGTTGAGACGGGCGAAGGCGAGCTTCATGCCGGCGCCCTCGGGGCCGGGCTGGCCCGCGACGAGCTGCTGGCGCAGGCGCTCCGCGGTGAGGCGGGAGACCTCGGCGTCCACCCACAGCTTGAGCAGCCGCTGGTGCAGATCGTGGGTGCGCAGCTCGGGCCGCTCACGCCAGGTCTTGGCGACCGGGCCGATCATGCCGCCCTCGCGGGGCAGCCGCATGCCGCCGATGGCGACGCGCTCGTTGTTCAGCGTGGTCTGCGCGACCTTCCAGCCGTCGCCGATCTCGCCGAGGCGCCGCGAGTCCGGGATGCGGACGTCGGTCAGGAACACCTCGTTGAACTCGGCCTCGCCGGTGATCTGGCGCAGCGGCCGGACCTCGACGCCGGGGTCGGTCATGTCGCACAGGAAGTAGGTGATGCCCGCGTGCTTGGGCACACCCGGATCGGTGCGGGCGATGAGGATGGCCCAGCGGGCGAGATGGGCGCTGGACGTCCACACCTTCTGCCCGTTGACGACCCAGTCGTCACCTTCCCGGACGGCCCGCGTACCGAGCGCGGCGAGGTCGGATCCGGCGCCGGGCTCGCTGAAGAGCTGGCACCAGACCTCCTCACCGGTCCACAGGGGCCGCAGATAGCGCTGCTTCTGCTCCTCGGTGCCGTACTTGAGGATCGTCGGCGCGGCCATGCCCAGGCCGATGCCGATGCGCCGCGGGTCGTTGTCCGGGGCGCCCGCGGCCTCCAGCTCGGCGTCCACGACGACCTGCAGGGAGCGGGGCGCCCCGAGTCCGCCGAGGCCCTCGGGGTAGTGCACCCACGCGAGCCCCGCGTCGAAGCGGGCGCGCAGGAAGTCCAGGCGCTCGGTGCCGGCCGGCGGGTGGGCGGCCAGCAACTCCGCCGTACGGCGGCGCAGTTCGGCGGCGTCGATCATGCCGCTCCTCCTTCGGTGAGTCCCGGGACCACGGCGACGCGCCCGGTGGTGACGCCGTCGGCGACCCGCTGCACGGCGGCCGCGGCCCCGCCCAGCGGTACGCGCTCGCTCACCAGCGGCTTGACGGCGCCCCGGGCGGCCAGCTCGGTGAGCTGCTCGTGGCAGTGCTGGACCAGCTTCGGGTTCTTGGTGTTGTACAGGCCCCAGTGCAGGCCGAGGATCGAGTAGTTCTTCACCAGGGCGTGGTTGAGCGCCGGGCTGGGGATGCTGCCGCTCGCGAAGCCGACGACCACGATCCGGCCCTCGAAGGCGACGACCTTGGCGGACTGAGCGTAGGCCTCTCCGCCGACCGGGTCGTAGACGACGTCGGCGCCCCGGCCGCCGGTGGCCTCCTTCACGGCGCCGATGACGTCCTCGGTCCGACGGTCGATGACGACGTCACAGCCCAGCTCCCGGGCCACCGCGGCCTTCTCCGCCCCGCCGACGACACCGATGACCCGCGCCCCGGCCGCCTTCCCGAGCTGCACGGCCGCGCTGCCGACCCCTCCTGCGGCAGCGTGGACCAGCAGCGTCTCCCCGGCTTCGAGCCCGGCCCGGCGGTGCAGGCCGAACCAGCCGGTCTGGTAGCCGATGTGCAGGGCGGCGGCCTCGGCGTCGTCCAGCGCCTCGGGCGCGGGCAGGACGGCGGCGGCGTCCGCGACGGCGTACTCGGCGAAACCGCCGTACGGCAGCGCGGGGTTGGCGAGCACGCGGCGCCCGTCCTCGGTCTCGCCGCAGATCTCCACGCCCGGCGTGAACGGCAGCGGCGGCCTGACCTGGTAGTGCCCCCGGCACATCAGCGCGTCCGGGAAGTTGATGTTCGCGGCACGCACCTTCAGCAGGACCTGGCCGTCGGCGGGCGTGGGCGTCTCGACGTCCTCGAGGCGCATCACCTCGCCGGGCTCGCCGTTCTCGTGCACTTGCCATGCCTGCATGCGGGGCCTCCACGGGACTGCTTCGTCTGACCGGGGTCGCTTCGCATACTAAGCGGTCGCTTGCCCATCAGGGAACAGGTGGCCGCGGAACAGTAGCGGGCGTCACGACCTCCGGGGCTGCGCCCGTACATGGATCCGCTCGCCCTGCGGCCCGAACAGACTCAGGAACTCCGCCGGCCCCTCCCCCGTCGACCCGAACCAGTGCGGCACCCGCGTGTCGAACTCCGCCGCCTCTCCCGCCGTGAGCACCACGTCGTGCTCGCCCAGCACGACCCGCAGCCGCCCGGACAGTACGTACAACCACTCGTAGCCCTCATGGGTACGCGGCTCGGGCTCTTCGTTGCGCTGCGGCACCAGCACCTTGAAGGCCTGCAGACCACCGGGCTGCCGGGTGAGCGGCCAGTAGGTGCGTCCGTGTCGCTCGAGAGGCTTGGCCCGCACCCGCGGATCCCCCACCGGCGGCGTCCCGACCAACTCGTCCAACGGCACCTGGTGGGCCTGCGCGATCGGCAGCAGCAGTTCCAGGCTGGGCTTGCGCAGGCCGGACTCCAGACGGGACAGCGTGCTGACGGAGATGCCGGTGCTCTCGGACAGCGCCGCGAGCGTCACCTCCCGGTCCTTGCGCAGCCTCCTGAGCCGTGGCCCCACCTCGGCGAGAACATCGTCGGTACTCATGCCTGTATTGCAGAATCGGCAAACAGGTTTGTCAATCCCGCGCCATCCGAGCGACCGTCGTCGTGGAGGTGGTCACCATGACCCAGAAGCACACCGAGCAGTACGAGGTCGTAGTCGTCGGAGGCGGCGCCGCGGGCCTGTCCGCCGCCCTGGTCCTGGGCCGCGCCCGGCGCCGCACCCTCGTCGTCGACGCCGGCGAACCGCGCAACGCGCCCGCGGCCCATATGCAGGGCTATCTGTCCCGGGACGGCATGCCGCCCGCCGAGTTCCTGGCGGTCGGACGAGAGGAGATCGCACGGTACGGCGTCGAGCTGGTCGAGGACCGGGCGGTGGACGTGACGCGCGGCGAGGACTTCGCGCTCGCGCTGGCGAGTGGACGCCACGTGCACGCCCGCCGGCTCGTCATCGCCACCGGCCTCAAGGACGAGCTGCCGGCGGTCCCCGGCGTCGCCGAGCGCTTCGGCAAGGACGTCCTGCACTGCCCGTACTGTCACGGCTGGGAGGTCCGTGACCAGGCCTTCGGCGTGCTGGCGACGACGCCGCTGAGCGTGCACCAGGCGCTCATGGTGTCGCAGTGGTCGAAGGACGTGACCTTCTTCCTCCACGAGGTGGCCGAGCCGGACCTCTCGGACGACGACCTGCGCAGGCTCGCGGCGGCCGGCGTGAAGGTCGTGCCCGGAGAGGTGGCCGGGATGGTGATCGAGAACGACCGGCTGACGGGCGTACGCCTGGCCGACGGCACGGTGCACGCACGTGAGGTGCTGTTCGTCGCGCCGCGGGCGGTCCCGCAGACCGGGCTGCTGGAGAAGCTCGGTGCCGAACTCAACGAGACCCCCTTCGGCTCGTATCCGGTGGTGGACCCGACGGGACTGACCTCCGTGCCGGGCGTGTGGGCGGTGGGCAACGCGATGGGCTTCTCCGAACAGGTCATCAACGCGGCGGCAGGCGGCTACCGGGCGGGAGCCTTCATCAACGGGGAGCTGCTTTTCACGGACCTCGACGCAACGCCCTGAAGGGGCGCGGGGCTGTGTCGATGATGCGGCTCCGCCGCGATGGGGGTCCCCCCTGCTCGAGCGAAGCCGAGAGCTTGGGGAAGCGACCAGCCACGACGGACCCGCAGACGCAACACAACCCGTTCAAGACGTGTAATCCAGCGAAGCGCGTCGCACCATGGCTGCATGCTGCTCACCCGGCTGGCCCACGTGTCCCAGGAGGTCGCCGCGACCTCGGCGCGGTCCCGGAAGATCGCTCTGCTGGCGGAGCTGTTCCGGGACGCCGAGGCGGACGACGTGCCGATCGTCATCCCGTATCTGGCGGGACGGCTGCCCCAGGGGCGGCTCGGCATCGGCTGGAAGATGCTGAGCCGCCCGGTCGCCCCGGCCGCCGAGCCGACCCTCACGGTGCGCGAGGTGGACGCCCGGCTGACCGCGCTGGGCAAGGTGTCCGGCGCCGGCTCGCAGGCCGAACGGGCCCGGCTGGTCGGCGAGTTGATGGGTGCGGCCACCGAGGACGAGCAGCGGTTCCTGTTCGGGCTGATCACCGGTGAGGTCCGGCAGGGCGCGTTGGACGCGGTCGCGGTGGAGGGCCTGGCGGTGGCGACCGGGGCGCCGCCCGCCGACGTAAGGCGGGCGGTGATGCTCGCCGGTTCCCTCCAGAACGTCGCCCAGGCGCTGCTCGCGGACGGTCCGGAGTCGCTGGCCCGCTTCCGGCTCACCGTCGGCCGCCCGGTCCTGCCGATGCTGGCGCACACCGCGTCCTCGGTGGCGGAGGCCGTCGGCAAGCTGGGCGGCTGCGCGGTCGAGGAGAAACTGGACGGCATCCGTGTCCAGGTCCACCGCGAGGCCGACACGGTACGGATCTACACCCGCACCCTCGACGACATCACCGACCGCCTGCCCGAACTGACCACCGCCGCCCTGCGGTTGAACGGGGAGCGCTTCATCCTGGACGGCGAGGTCATCGCCTTCGACGACGCGGGCCGCCCCCGCTCCTTCCAGGAGACCGCCGGCCGCGTCGGCTCCCGCACGGATGTGACGGCGGCGGCCAAGGAGATCCCCGTCTCCCCGGTCTTCTTCGACGCCCTGTCCGTGGACGGCCACGACCTGCTCGACCTGCCGTTCGCCGAGCGGCACGCGGAGCTGGCCCGGCTGGTCCCCGAGCCGATGCGGGTGCGCCGCGCGCTGGTGTCCGGCCCCGAGGACCTCCCGCGGGCCGAGAGCTTCCTCACCGAGACCCTCGAGCGCGGCCACGAGGGCGTGGTCGTCAAAGCCCTCGACGCCCCCTACAGCGCGGGCCGGCGCGGCGCCTCCTGGCTGAAGGTCAAGCCCGTCCACACCCTCGACCTGGTGGTACTGGCCGCTGAATGGGGCCACGGCCGCAGGACCGGCAAGCTGTCCAACCTCCATCTGGGGGCGCGCACGGCGGACGGCGGTTTCGCCATGCTCGGCAAGACCTTCAAGGGCATGACCGACGCGATGCTGACCTGGCAGACCGAGCGGCTCCGGGAACTCGCCGTGGAGAGCGACGACTGGGTGGTCACCGTACGTCCCGAACTCGTCGTCGAGATCGCCTACGACGGTCTGCAGCGCTCCACCCGCTACCCGGCCGGCGTGACCCTCCGCTTCGCCCGCGTGGTCCGCTACCGCGAGGACAAACGGCCGGAGGAGGCCGACACGGTCGAGACCCTGCTCGCCGCGCACCCGGAGGTGCGGCCATGACTTGGGAGGCAAGGCGGTGACGTCGTCGTCCCGCGGGAAGCACAGCGCGGGCCTGCTCCTCTTCCGGCGCACCGACGGCGGGCTGGAAGTGCTGCTCGGGCACATGGGCGGCCCGTTCTTCGCCAGGCGGGACGCCGGGGCCTGGACGGTCCCGAAGGGCGAGTACGACCCCGAGGAGTCCGCCTGGGAGGCGGCCCGCCGCGAGTTCCAGGAGGAGCTCGGGCTGCCGCCGCCCGACGGGGAGGCGGTACCGCTCGGCGACGTCAGACAGTCGGGCGGCAAAATCGTCACGGTCTGGGCGGTCGAGTCCGACCTCGACCCGGCGACGGTGGTCCCCGGCACCTTCCGGATGGAGTGGCCGCCGCGCTCGGGCCGGACCCAGGAGTTCCCGGAGCTGGACCGGGTGGAGTGGCTGGGCGTCGAGCGGGCGCGCGAGGTGATCGTCAAGGCCCAGGCCACGTTTCTCGACCGGCTGGCGGAGCACTCGGCCTGAGCAGCCGTACACGCGTTGCGGTCCGCCCCGCCGCGCGCGAAGGTCGTAGCAACAGTGAGCTCCCAGGAGGTCGGTCATGCCCATCGCAACGGTGAACCCGGCGAACGGCGAGACGCTCAAGACGTACGAGGCCATGGGCGAGGAGGAGATCGAGCGCAGGCTCCAGCTCGCCGAGGCGACGTTCCGCACGTATCGGGCGACGAGCTTCGTCGACCGCGGTCGTCTGCTGCTCCAGGCCGCGACGCTCCTGGAAGAGGACCAGCAGGACATCGCCCGGGTGATGACCACCGAGATGGGCAAGCCCATCAAGCAGGCCCGGGCGGAGGTCGCCAAGTGTGCCAAGGCGATGCGCTGGTACGCCGACCACGCCGAGGAACTGCTCGCCGACGAGGAGCCGGCCGAGTCCGACGTGAAGGACTCGGCCGCGTCACGCGTGCGGGTGCGCTATCGCCCGCTGGGGCCGATCCTCGCGGTGATGCCGTGGAACTTCCCCCTGTGGCAGGTGGTCCGGTTCGCGGCGCCCGCGCTGATGGCGGGCAACGTCGGCCTGCTCAAGCACGCCTCGAACGTCCCCCAGACCGCCCTCTACATCGAGGACCTCTTCCACCGCGCGGGCTACACCGAGGGCTGCTTCCAGACTCTGCTCGTCGGCTCCGGACAGGTCGACGACATCCTGCGCGACGAGCGCGTCAAGGCGGCGACCCTCACGGGCAGCGAGCCCGCGGGCCGGGCGGTCGCCTCCACCGCCGGGGAGATGGTCAAGAAGACGGTCCTGGAGCTGGGCGGCAGCGACCCGTACGTCGTCATGCCGTCGGCCGACCTCGATCGGGCCGCGCAGGTCGCGGTGACCGCGCGGGTGCAGAACACCGGGCAGTCGTGCATCGCCGCCAAGCGGTTCATCGTGCACACGGACGTCTACGACGCCTTCGCCGAGCGGTTCGTCGAGGGCATGAAGGCGCTGGTGGTGGGCGATCCGATGCAGGAGGAGACGGAGGTCGGCCCGCTGTCGAGCGAGCAGGGGCGCGACGATCTGGAGGAACTCGTCGACGACGCCCGGCACAGTGGAGCCGAGGTGCTGTGCGGCGGCCACCGGCTCCGCCGGCCGGAACTGCCCGGCTGGTACTACCCGCCGACCGTCCTCGCCGGCATCACCCGTGAGATGCGGATCCACCGGGAGGAGGCGTTCGGTCCGGTCGCCACGCTGTACCGGGCGGCCGACCTGGACGAGGCGGTGCTCATCGCCAACGACTCGCCCTTCGGACTGAGTTCGAACGTATGGACGCGGGACGAGGCCGAGGTCGACCGTTTCGTACGGGATCTGGAGGCGGGGAGCGTGTTCGTCAACGGCATGACGGCGTCCCATCCGGCGTTCCCGTTCGGCGGCGTGAAGCGGTCCGGGTACGGGCGTGAGCTGTCCGGGCACGGAATCCGCGAGTTCTGCAACATCACCACTGTTTGGCACGGTGCGTGAGCGCTGCGCGACTACGATCCCGGGTGTGAACCGCGAAGTTACTCTGCCGCTGATCGTCGACGACCGCGGGACCTTGCAGGTGGCTGCCGCCGATGTGAGCAAGCTGCTGCGTACCGTGGGTGCTCGGTGGCTGCACCTTGTCGAGGCCGGGGAGGATGGGCTCGACGAGGACACGGTGGCCGCGTTGACCATCGAGCTGGCGAAGCTCGCGGATCGCATCGACGTGGCGTGCATCGCGCACAGCAGCGGGACTACGCCGTAGGCATCGGTCCATGCAAGGTCGACCAGAACAGTTCCTCGTAGGACTGGAGCAAGTGGCCGTACCGGTGTGCTCGTTCCTCGTCGACCTGTCCGGCGTCCCGTCCCGCCCGGACGGCGGCCGCTGCCGTCCGCTCCAGGTCTGCGGACGGCTCCGCGAAGAAGTCGAAGAACGCGCAGGCCTCGTCCGTGAAGCCGTAGTGGCGGCGCAGGGCCTCGGCGATCGTCGCGCAATAGCCGCCCCAGGTCGCGAAGTTGGCCGTCAGCGCGAGTACCGCTTCGGCCGGTGCCGCGTTCAGGGCGAGCCAGGCCACGTACGCGGGGTAGGCCTGACAGCCCGGGAGGGGCTGGTGGGCTGCCGCCACCGCCTCCGTCACTCCCCACGCCGCCGCGAACGCGACCAGACGTTCCTCGGCCAGCGCCTCTCCCCCGGCCAGCAGGGTGAAGAAGGCGGCGGACTCGGGGGCGTCGGAGGCAGCCCGTTGGGCCAGATGGAGGAAGGCCCGGCGGTCGGCCGGAATCACCAGGCTCTGTTCCAGGGCCAGGGCGGCGAGCGTGGTGGTGCGGTCGGCTTCGCCCCGGGCGATCAGCGGTACGAGGGGATTGACCGTCACAGACGTCCTCCGTCGACTCGGCAACGCGCCTCGGGCAGCCCAGGGACGCGGGCCGCATCTGTATGCGGCCCCGCCGCGCGGGCGCGACCAGCCACCACGATCCCGCGGACCGCGTCGCGCAGAAACCCCTGGGCGCTTACCGAATCGGCATACCCGACAACGTACGCGCGATCACCAGCCGCTGAATCTCACTGGTCCCCTCGAAGATCGTGTAAATGGCGCTGTCCCGGTGCATCCGCTCCACCGGATACTCCCGCGTGTAGCCGTTGCCCCCGAGGATCTGTATCGCCTGCGCCGTCACCTTCTTCGCCGTCTCACTCGCGAACAGCTTCGACATCGACCCCTCGGCCGCGGTGAACGGCTTGCCGTTGATCGCCATCCAGGACGCCCGCCACACCAGCAGCCGCGCGGCGTCGATCTGCGTCCGCATCTCCGCCAGCTGGAAGGCCACACCCTGGTTGTCGATGATCGGCCGCCCGAACTGCTCACGGGTCATCGCATAGTCGAGAGCGACCTCGTACGCGGCACGAGCCGTGCCGACGGCCATCGCACCGACGGCCGGCCGCGAAGCCTCGAACGTGGCCATCGCCGCGTTCTTGACCCGCTCGCCACCCGCCTTGGCCCGCTCCCGGGCCCGCGCCAGCCGCTCGTCCAGCTTCTCCTTGCCGCCCAGCAGGCAGGAGCCCGGCACCCGCACGTCGTCCAGGATGACCTCGGCGGTGTGCGAGGCACGGATGCCGTGCTTCTTGAACTTCTGGCCCTGGGACAGGCCCGGTGTGTTCGGCGGGACGATGAAGGACGCGTGCCCCTTGGAGCCCAGCTCCGGGTCGACGACGGCGACGACCACGTGGACGTTGGCGATACCGCCGTTGGTCGCCCAGGTCTTCGTGCCGTTGATCACCCACTCGTCCTTGACCTCGTCGTACACGGCACGTGTGCGCATCGAGGCCACGTCGGACCCGGCGTCGGGCTCGGAGGAGCAGAACGCCGCGAGCTTGACGTCATTGGCGTCGCCGTACATCTGGGGCACCCAGGTCCCGATCTGCTCCTCGGTACCGTTGGCCAGCACACCGACGGCGGCCAGACCGGTGCCGACGATCGACAGGGCGATGCCCGCGTCACCCCAGAACAGCTCCTCCATCGCCATGGGGATGCCGAGACCGGTGGGGTCGAAGTACTGCTGGGCGTAGAAGTCGAGGGAGTAGATGCCGACCTTCGCGGCCTCCTGGATGACCGGCCAGGGAGTCTCCTCACGCTCGTCCCATTCGGCGGCCGCGGGGCGGATCACATCGGCGGCGAAGCCGTGGAGCCAGTCGCGGACCTCCTTCTGTTCGTCGTTGAGCTCCATGGTGAACTCGGCCATGACCCCTCCAGCGGCGTACGTGCGTGTTACTAGCGGTAACCCTAGTTTGTTACTCGCCGGTAGGTAAAGTCAACTCCCGATGACTCCTCGACAGCCCATTCGATGGAAAGGGCATGCTGAGTGTTAGTTTGCGCAGGCGTCAGCGATTCACCACGGGTGGGGAGAGCACATGGACACCACGCAGCGGACCGATCAGCAGCGGTCCGCCGACCGCCGTCGGCGCGAGCTGCTGGAGGCCGCCGACAGGGTGGTGCTGCGCGACGGCCCACAGGCCTCGATGAACGCGATCGCCGCCGAGGCGGGCATCACGAAGCCGATTCTGTACCGGCACTTCGGCGACAAGGGCGGACTTTACGCGGCGTTGGCCAAGCGGCACACCGACGCGCTGCTGGACTCCCTGAGAGCGGCGCTGGATGCCCCCGCGGACCGGCGGGAGCGCGTCGAGTCCACCTTGGACACCTACCTCGCCGCGATCGAGGCACGGCCCCAGGTGTACCGGTTCCTGATGCATCCGGCGGACGGGGGCCAGGTGGGGGACCAGGGGTTCGACGTCGGCAAGCACTCCGCACCGTTGCTCCGCAGGATGGGCGAGGAACTGGCCACCGTGATCGAAGAACGGCTGGATCTCGGGCCGGGGAGTCAGCAGCTGGCTCGGGTGTGGGGGCACGGAATCGTCGGGATGATGCATGCCGCCGGGGACTGGTGGCTGGGTGAACGGCCGTGCTCGCGGGCGGAGTTGGTGCGGAGTTTGGCCGACCTGTTGTGGGGTCGGCTTGCGGCTGCGGGGGACAAGATGGGCGGCCCCGGGTTCTGAGCCCTCGCGCCCCTCAGGGCGTGACCGTCACCGGCGCCAGGAAGCTCGGGCCACCTGTCGCATCAGGCGGCGGTGGCGCCAGCCCGTCACGCGGTCCGCGTACAGCTTGCCCTCCAAGTGGTCGCACTCGTGCTGCAGGCACCGCGCGAAGAACCCGGTGCCGTGGATCGTCACCGGCTCCCCGGTCATCGTGAAACCCTCGACCACCGCGTGGTCGTACCGCTCCGTCCCCGCCTCCAGACCCGGCAGGGACAGGCAGCCCTCCGGCCCCCGGATCACCACCCCGTCCGTCTCCACCAACCGCGGATTCACCACATGACCGAGGTGCCGTACGTCCTCGTCGTCGGGGCAGTCGTACACGAACACCCGCAGCGACTCCCCCACCTGGTTCGCGGCGAGGCCCACACCCTGGGCCGCGTACATCGTGGCGAACAGGTCGTCCACCAGCGCCGCCAGTTCGGGGCCGAAGTCGGTCACCTCCCGGCACTGCTCGCGCAGCACCGCGTCGCCGAGCAGGGTGAGAGGCCGGACGCGTCCGTTGGTGCCCGGAATGGAGCCGTTGCGCATGGCCGCAAGGGTACGGCGATTCGGGAGTGCGAATGGATCTCGATAGGCTGACCACCACCACGTTGCCGTCAGGCAGAGGCGCGGCGCGTACGCAAGGAGGATCGAGAACTGATGGCAGGCAACTCGGACCCGCTCACGCCGCGGGCCAAGATCGCCGTGACCGCGGGCAAGGCGGTCGCGGCGGCATCGCGCGCCGCTGGGCGCGGGAGCGGTTCGGTGATCGGCGGCCGGGTGGCACTGAAACTCGACCCCGACCTCCTCGCGCGGCTCGCGCAGAACCTGGACGTGGTCCTCGTCTCGGCGACCAACGGCAAGACCACGACGACCCGGCTCATCGCCGAGGCCCTGCGGGCAGCCGGGCCGGTCGTCTCCAACGCCCTCGGCGCCAACATGCCGGCCGGCATCACCTCGGCGCTGGCCGGCGGCTCGGACGCGCGGTACGGCGTCATCGAGGTCGACGAGAAGTACCTCGCCGGGGTCGCCCGGGACACCGACCCCAAGTGCATCGCACTGCTCAACCTCTCCCGCGACCAGCTGGACCGCGCCGCGGAGACCCGGATGCTCGCCGAGAACTGGCGTGAGGGTCTCGCGGGGTCGAAGGCCGTGATCGTCGCCAATGCCGACGACCCGCTGGTCGTGTGGGCCGCTTCCTCGTCCCCGAATGTGATCTGGGTCGCGGCCGGGCAGATGTGGAAGGACGACGCCTGGTCCTGCCCGTCCTGCGGTGGCGTGATGCAGCGGCCGGGCGACGACTGGTTCTGCGGGGAGTGCGGCTTCCGGCGGCCGACGCCGAGCTGGGCGCTGTCCGGGGATCACGTTCTCGATCCGCACGGCTCCGCCTGGCCCATCCATCTGCAGCTGCCGGGCCGCGCCAACAAGGCCAACGCGGCCTCCTCCGCGGCCGTGGCCGCCGTGTTCGGGGTGCCGCCGCAGGTCGCGCTGGAGCGCATGTACCAGGTGCAGGCCGTCGCCGGCCGCTACGACGTCGTGCAGTTCCAGGAGCGGGATCTGCGGCTGCTGCTCGCCAAGAACCCGGCCGGCTGGCTGGAGACGTTCTCTCTGATCGACCCGCCGCCGACCCCGGTGATCCTCTCCGTCAACGCGCGCGGCGCCGACGGCACCGACACCTCCTGGCTGTGGGACGTCGACTACACGCGGCTGTCCGGGCACCCGATCTGTGTCATCGGCGACCGCAAGCTCGACCTCGCGGTGCGCCTGGAGGTCGCGAACCAGCAGTTCCAGGTCTGCGAGAACCTGGACCAGGCCGTGCAGGCGTGCCCGCCGGGCCGGATCGAGGTCATCGCCAACTACACGGCGTTCCAGGACCTGCGCCGCCGCGTCGGCAACTGAGCACGAGACTTCAGGGGACTTAAGTGAGCGACAACCAACTGCGGGTCGTCTGGATCTACCCGGACCTGCTCAGCACCTACGGCGACCAGGGCAACGTCCTGGTCGTGGAGCGCCGGGCGCGGCAGCGCGGGCTCGATGTGGCCCGCCTCGACGTGCGCAGCGACCAGCCGATCCCGACCTCCGGCGACATCTACCTCATCGGCGGCGGCGAGGACCGGCCGCAGCGCCTCGCGGCCGAGCGGCTGCGCCGGGACGGGGGTCTGCACCGGGCCGTGGAGAACGGCGCCATCGTGTTCTCCGTGTGTGCCGGGTACCAGATCCTCGGCCACGAGTTCATCAACGACCTCGGTCAGCGTGAGCCGGGCCTCGGGCTGATCGACGTGGTGTCCGTACGGGGTGAGGGCGCGCGGTGCGTCGGTGACGTGCTCGCCGACATCGACCCGCGCCTCGGGCTGCCCCCGCTGACCGGCTTCGAGAACCACCAGGGCGTCACCCACCTCGGCCCCACCGCCCGCCCCTTCGCCCAGGTCCGCCTGGGCAACGGCAACGGCACGGGCGACGGCACGGAAGGGGCGTACAACGACACCGTGTTCGGTACGTACATGCACGGCCCGGTGCTGGCGCGCAACCCGCTGATCGCCGACCTGCTGCTGAAGCTGGCGCTCGACGTGAACGCGCTGCCGCCGACCGACGACCGCTGGTACGACGCGCTGCGCAACGAGCGCATCGCGGCCGCGCAGCAGCAGCCCGCGTGAACACCGGGGCGCGGCAGTCCGTCTGACGGTTCGTACATCCGGCTGCCGGCCTGCCGTAACCAGCCCGTCTGACGGTGCGTCCGCACAGGTGAGCGGGGTCGTCCAGCAGGCGGACGCACGGTTCGGCCCCGCCCCCCGATGCCGCTAGGGTGGCGGGGATTCGAGCCGGACAGCGTGGTCCGGTCCCGGCCCACGTGGAGAAGGTTTTTCGGGCTATGCGCATTGGTGTCCTCACGTCCGGCGGCGACTGCCCCGGCCTGAACGCCGTCATCCGGTCCGTCGTGCACCGCGCAGTCGCCGACCACGGCGACGAGGTCATCGGCTTCCGGGACGGCTGGAAGGGCCTCCTGGAGTGCGACTACCTCAAGCTCGACCTCGACGCGGTCGGCGGCATCCTCGCCCGCGGCGGCACGATCCTCGGTTCCTCCCGGGTCCAGCCCTCCCATCTGCGGGACGGTGTGGAGCGGGCCAAGGGCCATGTCGAGGAGCTCGGCCTCGACGCGATCATCCCGATCGGCGGCGAGGGCACGCTGAAGGCGGCCCGGCTGATGTCGGACAGCGGCCTGCCCGTCGTGGGTGTGCCGAAGACCATCGACAACGACATCGCGGTCACGGATGTCACCTTCGGGTTCGACACCGCGGTCACGGTGGCGACCGAGGCGCTGGACCGGCTCAAGACCACCGCCGAGTCCCACCAGCGGGTGCTGGTGGTCGAGGTCATGGGGCGGCACACCGGCTGGATCGCGTTGCACTCCGGCATGGCGGCCGGCGCGCACGCCATCGTCGTACCGGAACGGCCCTTCGACATCGAGGAGTTGACCCGGGTCGTCGGGGGGCGGTTCGAGGCGGGCAAGCGCTTCGCGATCGTCGTTGCGGCGGAGGGCGCCAAGCCGCGGGCCGGCACGATGGAGTTCGACGAGGGCGGCAAGGACATCTACGGGCACGAGCGGTTCGCCGGGATCGCGCGGCAGCTGTCCATCGAGCTGGAGGAGCGGCTCGGCAAGGAGGCGCGGCCGGTCATCCTCGGGCATGTGCAGCGGGGTGGTACGCCCACCGCTTACGACCGGGTGCTGGCGACGCGGTTCGGGTGGCATGCGGTGGAGGCGGTGCACCGGGGCGAGTTCGGTCACATGACGGCGCTGCAGGGCACCGACATTGTGATGGTGCCGCTGGCCGAGGCCGTGGAGACGTTGAAGACGGTTCCCGCGGATCGGTACGACGAGGCGGAGTGCGTGCTCTGAGGGGGCGCGCTCCAGTTGCCCCCGGTCGAAAGCTCGGTCGGGGGCAGTTCTAGTCTGTGGGGGACAGACAGCGCACAACCCCACGAATCAGGAGCCGCCGGATGGACCACAGCGGGCACGGCATGATGATGGATCTGCCGCCGTTCACGCTGGGGCGGGGACTTCAGTGGTCGACCGACCCGTTCTTCCTCGTCGCCTGCCTGGTGGGGCTCGCGCTGTATGCGTGGGGCGTCGTGCGACTGCGGCGGCGGGGCGACTCGTGGCCTGTGGGGCGGACCGTGTCGTACGTCGTCGGGGTGCTGTCCGTGATGCTCGTCATGTGTACCGGGCTGAATGACTACGGGATGGTCATGTTCAGCGTGCACATGGTGCAGCACATGGTGATCAGCATGCTGTCGCCGATTCTGATCCTGCTCGGCGCGCCCGTCACGCTCGCGCTGCGTGCGCTGCCGCCCGCCGGGCGCGGGCGCAAGGGGCCGCGGGAGTTGCTGCTGGCTCTGCTGCACAGCCGGTACATGCGGATCATCACGCACCCGGCGTTCACCATCCCGCTGTTCATCGCCAGCCTCTACGCGCTGTACTTCACGCCGCTGTTCGACTTCCTGATGGGCTCCAAGACGGGCCACATCGCGATGATGGTGCATTTCCTCGCCGTGGGCGTGGTGTTCTTCTGGCCGATCATCGGCGTGGATCCCGGTCCGCACCGGCCGGGCTACCTCATGCGGATGCTGGAGCTGTTCGCGGGAATGCCGTTCCACGCGTTCTTCGGCATCGCGTTGATGATGGCGTCGGAGCCGATGGTCGAGACGTTCAAGAACCCGCCCGCCTCGCTCGGCATCGAGGCCCTCGCCGACCAGAACGCGGCCGGCGGTATCGCCTGGGCGTTCAGCGAGATTCCGTCCGTACTGGTGCTTATCGCACTGCTGTTCCAGTGGTATCGCTCGGAGCAGCGACAGGCCCGGCGTATGGACCGGGCCGCCGATCGGGACGGTGACAAGGAACTCGAGGCGTACAACGCCTATTTGGCCTCACTGAACGCACGCGGAAACTGAGGAAACCGAAAGGCTGCGCCTTTCAGTAGCATGAAGCGCGTCGGGGGAACCGCCGGGGGGAGCGGTAATGGCGCTTCGTGTGTTCGTACGCAGGGTCGGGAAATCGGCGATTCGGAGGATCGCCGTCCTGTTGGTGTTCGTGCTGGCGCTCAGTGGATGCGATCGGGACACACCGCTGGTCATGGTGAAGGCCGTCGCGGCGGGGGTACCGTCGCTCGCGCCCTTCTTCGACGAGGGCCAGGGGCTGGGGCGGGACCAGCAGGTCAGGGCGCTGACGGCGCCCGGCGGACTGCAGCAGGGCGACACTCCTGGCCTGTACGGGGGATCCAAGCAGCCGACGATCTGTGATGTCGTACGGCTCAAGGAGTTTCTCACCGATCCCGCCAATGAGCGGAAGGCACAGGCATGGGCAGCCGCGCTCTCCATTACCACTGCAGAGATTCCCGGCTTTCTCGATCGCCTCACACCCGTTCTCCTGCGTCACGACACTCTCGTGAAGAATCACGACTACAAGAAGGGGAAAGCCGCCCCCTTCAACGCGTTGCTTCAGGCGGGAATCGCGATTCTCGTCGATGCGGACGGCCTTCCCGTCGTGAAGTGCTCCTGCGGAAATCCGCTGCGGCCCTTCGAGGGTGACACGACTCGGATAAAGGTCGATTTCGACGACCGCAACGAGGAGTGGAAGGGATACGAGAAAACATCCGTCGTGGCCGTGCGGCCCGCCACGCGGAAAGTGGAGCGGCTCGCGCTCGTCGACGTAGCGGAGCCGGAGCGGGGCATCAACCGTCCCGTCGGCACGACGGGCGAGAAGGACACGACGTTCGACACGCGCGAGCGGCGCGCGGTGCCCGACCTCGCCGGGGCGACGTTCGGGCAGGCGAGCCGGAAGCTGGCCGACAGCGGCCTGGCGGTCGCCTTCGAGGGCGGCGGGCTGCCACCGGACGGTGCCCGGGTCACGGCGTCGGATCCGCCGGCCGGGACCGAGCTGCGGTTCGGTGAGTACGTGACGTTGAGCGTGGCCGGGGAGAGCTCCGGCGGCTCCTCGGGCGGGACGACGTCCACTCCCCCGGGCTCGGGGACTACCTCTCGGCCGGCGAAGGATCCGTCGGGCTCCCCGCCGTCGTCATCGTCGTCATCATCGTCATCGTCCTCGCCGTCCACCTCGACTTCTCCGCCGCCCTCGTCCTCCGGACCGGGCAGCTCCGGGCCCGGCAGCCCCGGTCCCACCAGCGGGCCCCCGTCCTCGGGCCCGTCGTCCTCCGCGGCACCGCCCAGCTCCGCTCCGCCCCCGTCTACCAAGGACCCCACGACCAGCTCACCGCCGCCCCCGGCCAGCTCGCCTCCGCCCGCGTCCAGCTCACCGCCGCAGACCACAAGCTCACCGCCGCCTATGACCAGTTCGCCCCCGTCCAGCGCCCCGGTCACCAGCAGCGCGCCGCCACCCGAGACAAGCGCGCCGGTCTGGACCGACCCGGCGACCGGTGTGCCGTCCGCCGACGGGCCGTCCACCGACAGGCCGGCCACAGACGGGCTCACCGCGAGCACCACCGCCTAGCAACCCACGCAGCGCCCCCGCAGAACCCGGGAGTCACCGGATGCCTTCAGGATCATCGACGTCGGGAGTGGGCCGGGTCATCGCCGGCCGTTATCTGCTGCTGAACCGGCTCGGCAGCGGCGGTATGGGCCATGTCTGGCTCGCCGACGACCGCAGACTCGCCTGTGAGGTCGCGCTCAAGGAGATCGTGTTCCGGGACCCCGCCGAGGCCGACGAGCGTGAGGCCCGGGTGGCCCGTGCCCGCGCCGAGGCCCGGCATGCGGCGGGCCTGCGCGGACATCCGCATGTGGTGACCGTGCACGACGTGCTGGAGCACGAGGGGCTGCCGTGGATCGTCATGGAGTACGTGGCAGGTGCCGTCAACCTGCGTGACCTGGTCGATCAGCGCGGGCCTCTGGCACCCGCGGAGTGCGCCCGCGTCGGCCTCGCCGTGCTCGACGCGCTGACCGCCGGGCACGAGCGGGGCGTCCTGCACCGGGACGTGAAACCGGCGAACATCCTGCTGGCGCCGGACCGCACCGGTGCGCCGTACGGCCGTGTGCTGCTCACCGACTACGGCATCTCGGTGCAGCCGGACGCCGGAGAGACGCGGTACACACTGGCCTCGGTGCTGGTGGGTACGTCGGGCTATCTGGCGCCGGAGCGGGTCACGGGCGGGGCGCCGACGCCGGCCACCGATCTGTTCTCGCTCGGCTGCACGCTGTACTACGGCGTCGAGGGCCGGGGGCCCTTCGACCGGGAGTCGCATCTGGCGGAGCTCACCGCGGTGGTCACGGAGGAGCCGCGGCCGGCCGCGCGGGCCGGTGCGCTGGGGCCCGTCGTGCGGGCGCTGCTGGAGAAGGATCCGGCGCGGCGGATGACCGCGGCTCAGGCGGAGGCGGCGCTGTCGCGGATCGTGACACCGGAGGCCGACGCGTACGCACGGACCCAGACCGACCTCGGATCGCAGCCGCACTGGGGCGGGGCACCGCCACCCGGACCCGCACCCGAGGCAGCGGGTTTCGGTTCCCGTCCGGCGACCGACGGGCCCGACGCGGCAGCCTTCGGCCGCCACCACCCCACCACCGACCGACCCGACGCCGCGGCCCTCGGCCACCACCCCACCACCGACCGGCCCGCCCCTGCGGGGCTCGGTCCCCGTCCCACGACCGATCGTCCCGACGCTGCCGGTTTGCGCCCCCCGCCCGGAACGGATCGGCCCGGCACCGCACAGGGCTTCAGCCCTCCGTCCCGGCCGAACGCTCCGGGCCGGGGCTCCGTGGCAGGGCAGCCCGGCGGACCGCAGGGCTTCGCACCGCCCGGGCAGCCCCGTGCACCGGAGGGCTTCGGTGCCCCGCCAGGGCAGTCCACCGGACCGCAGGCGTTCGGTCCCGGGCCGGGCGGTCGGCGCAGCACCCGGCCGCGCATCCTGCACGCGGTCCTCGGCGGCCTCCTCGGCATGGCGCTCGCGGGGGCCGGTGTCTGGTACGCCATGGCCCAGCAGGAGGACACCGGCGGGACGGGGCGGCCGTACGGCGACGCCGTCGGACTCGGCGAGCCGCTGAGGAACGGTGACTGTGTGCTCGCCGACTGGCCCGGTTCGGCCGCGTTCCAGGGCACGCCCCGGCTGACTCTGGATCCCACGTGCGGACAGAAGGCACCCGACGGCCAGGTGTTGGCGTTTGTCGCGGCTGCGTCCGCAGCCGAGGCCCGGGAGGAGGGGCCGGCGGCGTGCGAGGAGCGGACGGCGGAGATCCGCGGCCGGCTCGCGGACGTCCGCAGCTTCGCCGTCGTACCGACTCAGGCGGGGTTCGAGGCGGCCGGGCGGCGCACCGCCTGCCTGGTGCTGGGCGCGAACGGGCCGGTGTACGGGCCGCTGGGCGAGCATCGCAGGACCGGGGCGGCCTTCGCCGACACGGCGACCATGCAGCGGCGGGACTGTCTGGACGTCCGCTCCCAACGGGACGCCCGCCTGGCGTCCTGCGACGAGCCGCACGACGAGCAGGTGCTCGGGTTCACCCGGTTGGGCGCCGACGTGACGCTGACCGAGGCGCGCACCGAGTCGGACGCGGCGTGCGCCCGGGAGGTGCCGCCGCGCGACTACGGCTTCGACCCTTCCGTCTACACGGCCGGTTCCTGGACGAGCGAGGGGGCCTGGAAGAGCGGCACACATTTTGTCGTGTGCACCGTCCGGAAGCAGAACGGGGGCACCATGGAGGGGGACGAACCTTAGGAGGGTGTTGCGATGCCCGGTTCTGCGGACGGTTCTACGAAAGCGATGGGGGTGATCACCGTCGGTGGGCTCGTCGTGGTGACGGCCTACACGGTGGCGCTCGGGAGCAATGGCTGGCTGTGGTTCGGGTGGGTGGTGCTGGGGCTGATCACGCTGGGGATGGCCGTCAGCCGCGGCAGCTGAGCCGCAGGGCCTGTGTCGCACAGGCCCTCACTCCCGGGTGAGCCGCCCGGCTGAGTGCACGCCCGGCTGGTACTTCGGCAGCCGGGCGGTGATCTTCATGCCCGCTCCCACGGCGGTCTCGATGACGAGGCCGTAGTCGTCGCCGTACACCTGACGGAGCCGGTCGTCGACGTTGGACAGCCCGATGCCGCCCGAGGGGCTGACCTCGCCGGCGAGGATGCGGCGCAGCAGGACGGGGTCCATTCCGGCGCCGTCGTCCTCGATCACGACGAGGGCCTCGGCGCCGGCGTCCTGTGCCGTGATGCTGATGTGGCTCTTGCCCGCGGCGGACCCGGCCTTGCCCTCCAGGCCGTGCTTGACGGCGTTCTCGACGAGCGGCTGCAGGCACAGGAAGGGCAGGGCGACCGGGAGGACCTCGGGGGCGATCTGCAGGGTGACGGAGAGGCGGTCGCCGAAGCGTGCCCGCACCAGGGCCAAGTAGTGGTCGATGGCGTGGAGTTCGTCGGCGAGGGTGGTGAAGTCGCCGTGCCTGCGGAAGGAGTAGCGGGTGAAGTCGGCGAATTCCAGGAGCAGTTCGCGGGCGCGTTCGGGGTCGGTGCGGACGAACGAGGCGATCACCGCGAGGGAGTTGAAGATGAAGTGCGGGGAGATCTGTGCCCGCAGCGCCTTGATCTCGGCCTCGATCAGGCGGGTGCGGGACTGGTCGAGATCCGCCAGCTCCAGCTGCACGGAGACCCAGCGGGCCACCTCGCCGGCCGCCCGCACCAGCACCGCCGACTCACGGGGCGCGCAGGCGACGAGGGCGCCGTGGACCCGGTCGTCCACGGTGAGCGGGGCGACGACCGCCCAGCGCACCGGGCAGTCGGGGGTCTCGCAGACCAGTGGGAAGGCCTCGCCGCGGCCCGACTCCAGCGGTCCGGCGAGGAGTTGCATGATCTCCGTACGGTGATGGCCGCCGACCCCGTCCCAGACCAGGACGTCCTTCTGGTCGGTGAGGCACAGTGCGTCGGTGCCGAGGAGTGAGCGAAGTCTGCGGGCCGACTTGCGGGCGGTTTCCTCGGTCAGGCCGGCCCGCAGCGGGGGCGCGGCGAGGGAGGCGGTGTGCAGGGTCTCGAAGGTGGCGTGCTCGACCGGTGTGCCGAGGCCCCCGAGGTTCTGCGGGCGTGCCGTGCGCCGGCCGAGCCAGAAGCCGGCGGCGAGCAGCGGCAGGATCGCCACGCACAGGCCCGCGATGAATCCGCTCATGCCTTCACCTCCGCCCGGAGCTCCTCCGGCAGATGGAACCGCGCCAGGATCGCCGCCGTCCCCGCCGGTACCCGACTCGGGGTGGCCAGGGACACCAGCACCATGGTGAGGAAGCCCAGCGGCACCGACCAGAGCGCGGGCCAGGCGAGCAGCGCGTGCAGCGCTCCGGAGCCGGGGAAGCCGGCCATGGTCGCCGCGACGGCGAGCAGCGCCGAGCCGCCGCCCACCAGCATCCCGGCGGCCGCGCCGGGCGGGGTCAGCCGCCGCCACCAGATGCCGAGGACGAGCAGCGGGCAGAAGGAGGACGCCGACACGGCGAAGGCGAGGCCCACCGCGTCGGCGACCGGTAGCCCGCCGACCAGGACGCTCGCGGCGAGCGGGACGGCCATGGCGAGGACGGTGCCGAGCCGGAAGTGCCGTACGCCGCGCGACGGGAGGACGTCCTGAGTGAGGACGCCGGCGACGGCCATGGTCAGGCCCGACGCCGTGGAAAGGAACGCGGCGAAGGCGCCCCCCGCGACCAGCGCGCCGAGCAGGTCGCCGCCGAGGCCGCCGATCATGCGGTCGGGCAGCAGGAGGACGGCCGCGTCCGCGTGGCCGGTGAGGGTGAGTTCGGGGGCGTAGAGGCGGCCGAGGGCGCCGTAGACCGGCGGCAGCAGGTAGAAGGCGCCGATCAGGCCGAGCACGGCGACGGTGGTGCGGCGGGCGGCGACGCCGTGCGGGCTGGTGTAGAAGCGGACGACGACGTGCGGCAGGCCCATGGTGCCGAGGAAGGTGGCGAGGATCAGTCCGTACGTGGCGTACAGCGGGCGCTCGCCGCGGCTCTCGGCCTGCGAGGGCGACAGGCTGCCGCCCGCTCGGTGGTCGGGTTCGGGGACCTCGGCGCCCTGGGCGAAGGTCAGGCGGGTGCCACCCTCGATGCGGTGCGTGCCCGCCGGGAGCCGGAGCTGCTTGTCGTCGTGGCCGCGGCCGTCGATGGTGCCGTTCACCGTGACGGTCAGCGGCCGGTCGAGCCTCAGGTCGAGGGTGTCGTCGACGCGGACGACGCTCTGTTCGCGGAAGGTGGCCGGTTCGTCGAAGGCGCGGCGGGGGGCGCCGTCACCCTGCCAGGCGAGGACGAGGAAGAGGGCGGGGACGAGCAGCGCGGTGAGTTTGAGCCAGTACTGGAAGGCCTGCACGAAGGTGATGCTGCGCATGCCGCCGGCGGCGACGATGGCCACCACGACGACCGCGACGATGAGTCCGCCCAGCGAGTCGGGCGCCCCCGTCAGCACGGTCAGCGTCAGCCCGGCGCCCTGGAGCTGGGGCAGCAGATACAGCCAGCCGGTGCCGACGACGAAGGCGCCCGCGAGCCGCCGTACGGCCTGGGAGGAGAGGCGGGCCTCGGCGAAGTCGGGGAGGGTGTAGGCGCCGGAGCGGCGCAGCGGGGCGGCGACGAACAGCAGCAGGACCAGGTATCCGGCGGTGTAGCCGACCGGGTACCAGAGCATGTCCGGACCCTGGACGAGGACCAGGCCGGCGATGCCGAGGAAGGAGGCGGCGGAGAGGTACTCGCCGCTGATCGCGGCCGCGTTGAGGCGGGGGCCGACGGTCCGGGAGGCGACGTAGAAGTCGGAGGTGGTGCGGGATATGCGCAGGCCGAAGGCGCCGACGAGGACGGTGGCCAGGACGACGAGGGCGACGGCGGGGACGGCGTAGCTGGAGTTCACGGCCGCATCGGTTCCTGGTCTCGTTTCCTGGCTCGGTCTGCCGGCTCGGTCTGCCGGCTCGGTCCGCCGGCTCGGTTTTCTCGCTCGGCTGCTCGGCTCAGCGGTCCTCGACGAGCCGTACGAAGTCCCGTTCGTTGCGCTCGGCGCGGCGCACGAACCAGCGGGCCAGCAGGACCAGCGGGGCGTACAGACCGAAGCCCAGGACCGCCCATTCGAGGTGGCGGGCGTCCGGCATCGCGGCGAAGAGCAACGGCAGGGGGCCGACGAGCAGGCCGAGGACGGCGAACACCGCGAGGGCGGTGCGCAGCTGGGTGCGCATCAGCGACCGTACGTAGGTGTGACCCAGTGTGGTCTGCTCGTCGATCTCGGTGCGGGGGCGGTAGTAGCCGGAGATCCGGCGGGTGCGCCGGGGCGGGCCGGTGACGAGGACGCGGCGGTCGGCGGGGTTCTGGGGCATGGTTTCACGGCCTCCTCATGAGCAGGTCGCGCAGCTCGCGCGCGTGCCGGCGGCTGACCTGGAGCTCCTCGGTGCCGACGATGACGCTGACGGTGCCCGCGTCCAGGCGGAGTTCGCCGATGTGGCGCAGGGCGACGAGATGGCGGCGGTGGATGCGGACGAAGCCGCGGGAGCGCCAGCGCTCCTCCAGGGTCGACAGGGGGATGCGGATGAGGTGGCTGCCCTTGTCGGTGTGCAGCCTGGCGTAGTCGCCCTGGGCCTCGACGTGGGTGATGTCGTCGACGGAGACGAAGCGGGTCACCCCGCCGAGCTCGACGGGTATCTGGTCGGGGTCGGGCTCGCTCACGGGTATGCGCGGGGCTGCGGTGTCCCTGAGCTCGGCGGCCCGGCGCACGGCCTCCGCCAGGCGTTCCTTGCGGACGGGCTTGAGGACGTAGTCGACGGCCTTGAGGTCGAAGGCCTGGACGGCGAAGTCCTCGTGGGCGGTGACGAACACGACGAGCGGCGGGTTGGCGAAACCGGTGAGCAGCCGGGCCAGGTCGAGGCCGTCCAGGCCCGGCATGTTGATGTCGAGGAAGACGACGTCGATCGCCTCGGGCCCGCCCGGCCCCGACTCCAGGGCGCGGTTGATCCGGCGCAGCGCCTCGGTCGCGTCGCCGGCGCCCTCCGCGGTGCCGATCCGGGGGTCGGCGTTGAGGAGGTAGAGGAGCTCCTCGAGCGAGGGGCGTTCGTCGTCGACAGCCAGGGCACGCAGCATGAACCCGGAGTGTAGGAGCAATTCGTACGCCTGCACACGTGCCGACGTGTGACGTTCCCGCTGGATACAGTGCCGCCATGGAGAGCAGGCCCGCGCCGTTCGACGACCTCGACCGGAAGATCATCACCGCGCTGATGGCGAACGCGCGGACGAGCTTCGCCGAGATCGGCGCGGCCGTCGGGCTGTCCTCGACGGCGGTCAAGCGGCGCGTGGACCGGCTGCGGGACACGGGTGTGATCACCGGGTTCACGGCCACGGTCAAGCCGTCGGCGCTGGGCTGGCGTACGGAGGCGTACGTCGAGGTGTACTGCGAGGGCGCGGCCCCGCCTCGGCGGCTCGCGGAGGTGGTCCGCAACCATCCGGAGATCACCGCGGCCATGACCGTGACCGGGGGCGCGGACGCGCTGCTGCATGTGCGGGCGCGGGACGTGGAGCACTTCGAGGAGGTGCTGGAGCGGATCCGCGTCGAGCCGTTCATCAGGAAGACGATCAGCGTGATGGTGCTGTCCCATCTGCTCCCGGAGAGCCCGGAGGCGGGCGCGAGTCAGCCTGCGCCGGACTAAACCTCGGGGCGCGCAGCAGGCCTGCGTCTCTGCCGGAAAATTCGCAGCATTCCTGCGTGGGCGCGCAATATTTTTTCCTTGTCGCTCGTTTCGGCGCTTCCTACCTTTGTGTCAACCCTCAGTCGACACTCGCAGGAAGCGGAGGAAACCCTCTGTGACCGACACCCGTGTGCCGCGCCGGCGGCGGTATCTCGTCTGCGAACCCAGACACTTCGCCGTGCAGTACGCGATCAACCCCTGGATGCACCCCGACACACCCGTCGACGTCGACCTGGCACGGGAGCAGTGGCAGACACTGATCCGCGCCTATCGGGACCACGGCCACACCGTCGACGCGGTGGAGCCCGCGCCGGGCCTGCCCGACATGGTCTTCGCGGCGAACTCGGCGGTCGTCGTGGACGGCCGTGTCTTCGGCTCCCTCTTCCACGCGCCGGAGCGGCGCCCCGAGTCCACGCACTACGACACCTGGTTCAAGACGGCGGGCTACGACGTGTACCGCCCCGAGTCGGTGTGCGAGGGCGAGGGCGACCTGGTCTGGACGGGCCGGTACGTCCTGGCCGGTACCGGTTTCCGCACCACCCGCGAGGCGCATCGCGAGGTGCAGGAGTTCTTCGGCCATCCGGTGATCAGCCTGACGCTGACCGACCCGCGCTTCTACCACCTGGACACGGCGCTGTTCGTGCTCGACGACGACAACGTCGCGTACTACCCGGAGGCGTTCTCGCCGGGCAGCCGCGAGGTGCTCGCCCGGCTGTACCCGGACGCGGTGCTGGCGACCCGTGAGGACGCGATGGCGTTCGGCCTGAACTCCGTGTCCGACGGACGCAACGTCTTCATCGCACCGCAGGCCGAGGCCCTCGCCTCCGCCCTCGCCGACCGCGGCTATGTCCCCGTCCCCGTCGACCTGTCGGAGTTCCGCAAGGCCGGCGGCGGCATCAAGTGCTGCACGCAGGAGATTCGCTGATGACCGCTCCCGTCACCACCCGTTCGTCCGCCGACCTGATCCGCGCCGAGGAGCCGGTCGTCGCGCACAACTACCACCCGCTGCCCGTGGTCGTCGCCCGTGCCGAGGGCACCTGGGTGGAGGACGTGGAGGGCCGCCGCTATCTGGACATGCTGGCCGGTTACTCGGCGCTGAACTTCGGCCACCGCCACCCGGCGCTGATCGAGGCGGCGCACCGCCAGCTGGACCGCCTGACCCTGACCTCCCGCGCGTTCCACAACGACCGCCTCGCCGAGTTCGCCGAGCGGCTGGCGGCGCTGACGGGCCTGGACATGGTGCTGCCGATGAACACGGGCGCCGAGGCCGTGGAGTCCGGCATCAAGGTGGCCCGCAAGTGGGCGTACGAGGTGAAGGGCGTCCCGGCGGACAAGGCGACGATCGTGGTCGCCGCGGACAACTTCCACGGCCGTACGACGACGATCGTGTCGTTCTCCACGGACGAGACGGCACGGCAGGGCTTCGGTCCCTTCACGCCGGGCTTCCGGATCGTGCCGTACAACGATCTGGCGGCGCTGGAGGCGGCGGTCGACGAGACGACGGCGGCGGTGCTGCTGGAGCCGATCCAGGGCGAGGCGGGTGTCGTCATCCCCGACAACGGCTACCTGGCCGGTGTGCGGGAGCTGACCCGGCGCAAGGGCTGCCTGTTCATCGCGGACGAGATCCAGTCGGGCCTGGGCCGCACGGGCCGTACGCTCGCCGTCGAGCACGAGGGGGTCGTCCCGGACGTACTGCTCCTCGGCAAGGCGCTGGGCGGCGGCATCGTCCCGGTGTCGGCGGTGGTGGCCCGCCGCGACGTGCTCGGCGTGCTGCGGCCGGGCGAACACGGATCGACCTTCGGCGGCAACCCCCTCTCCGCCGCGGTCGGCACGGCGGTGGTCGAGCTCCTGGAGACGGGCGAGTTCCAGCGCCGCGCCGCCGAGCTGGGCGTGGTCCTGCGGGGCGGCCTGTCGGCCCTGCTCGGCAAGGGCGTCGTCGGCTTCCGCGCGCGGGGCCTGTGGGCGGGCGTGGACATCGACCCGGAGGTCGGCACGGGCCGCGAGATCGGCGAACGCCTCCTTCGCGAGGGAATCCTGGTCAAGGACACCCACGGCTCGACGATCCGCCTGGCACCTCCGCTGACGATCACGTCGGAGGAGCTGGTGGGGGCGCTGGAGACGCTGGAGAGGGTGCTGACGTAACGGGTCCGCCCCGAACGGCTCGGCGACCCGGTCCCCGAAGCGCGGGACCGGGCTGCCGGGGTTCCGGTGGCCGGGCGGGCCTGGCTCCCGCAGTTCCGATGGCCGGGCGGGCCCGAATCCCACAGCTCCGATGGCTGCACGGGCCCGGTCCCACAGCTCCGATGGCTGCACGGGCCGTCCCGCAGCTCCGATGGCCGGGCGGGCCCGGTCCCACAGCTCCGATGGCCAGGCGGGCCCGGATCCCACAGTCCCGATGGCCGGGCGGGCCCGGATCCCACAGCTCCGATGGCCGCACGAGCCCGGTCCCACAGCTCCGATGGCCACGCGGGCCCGAATCCCACAGTCCCGATGGCCGCACGAGCCCGGTCCCACAGCTCCGATGGCCACGCCGGCCCGAATCCCACAGCTCCGATGGCCGCACGAGCCCGGTCCCCCAGATCCGATGGCCAGGCGGGCCCGGATCCCACAGTCCCGATGGCCGGGCGGGCCCGGATCCCACAGCTCCGATGGCCGGGCGGGCCCGAATCCCACAGCTCCGATGGCCGCACGAGCCCGGTCCCACAGCTCCGATGGCCAGGCGGGCCCGGATCCCATAGTCCCGATGGCCGCACGGCCCCGGCTCCCACACCCCCGATGGCTGGAAGGGCCCGGCTCCCGCTCATCGGCGGGACAGCTTGCCGAACGCCATCGGCGGGCGCGGCTCGCGGAGCGCCGAGGAGTGGTGCACGGAGAGCACCCAGGGCGGCTGCTCAAGAGGGGGCCGAAGAAGGATGCCCGATCCGGGCACCGAGCCGCGCTCGACTCCCGGGACGGGCGGGTGCAGGGCGCCGGGGGCTTCCGGCCGGGAACGGGGCGTGCTCACATCCGGCCCGCTGGAGGGCAGGCGGCTTCCGGCCGGGAGTGGGGAGCGGCGGTGTCCGGCCGGCGGCGGGGCTTCAGCATTCTCGGCGCCCCGCTCACATCGCCCCCCCCTCTTCCGAGTCCGCGAGTCGGTGGTTCGCCGTGGAGTCGGCGCCTGCTGCGGCCTGCCCGGCACCGGCCGAGGAGGAGCCGCACACGCCATTCCCGGCCCCCTCCTCACGGCACCCCTGCGTCGGCAGCCCTTCCGCCCGCGCGCCCTTCCACACCCAGCCCCACGGCTCAGCCGGCCCCTTCTGTCGCCGTCCACCCAGGCCCGCCAATTCCCTCCGTCCCCACCACCACCGGCCCACACATCTCACCCCCCCCACTCCCGCCCACCCCGGCCCTCACTGAGAGGCGGCGTTGCCACGACTCAGCCGGCCCCTTCTGTCGCCGTCCACCCTCGCCACCAACTCCCTCCCTCCCCCCACCACCGGCCACATCCCTCCCCACCGCTCCCACCCTCGCCCCACCCGGCCCTCACAAAGAGGCGGCGTTGCCCGGAAGGGTGAAGATGGGGACAAGAGGTGGTAGACCGCTCTCAGCGACAGAGAGGTCGGCCGTGGGCACACACGAGGAGCAGGGCGTTGCCAGGCAGGGGTTCGACGTGGCGGACGCCGCGCCTGTTCTGCTCGACGCGCAGGGCCTGGTGACGGGGTGGACCAGGGACGCCCAGCGGCTGCTGGCGTACGGGGCCGCGGAGGCGGTGGGCCGGCACCTCGGCGAACTGTTCAGCGCCGAGGACGCAGGCCGGGTCCCGGAGCTGATCGAGCGGTGCCGTGCCGAGGGCGGCTGGGCGGGACTGCTCACGGCCCTGCACAAGAACGGCGCGCCCGTCAGGCTGATGGTGCGGATCACGTCGGCCCTCGACACGCAGGGCCCCTCGCGCTGGCTCGTGCTCCTGTCCGACCTCGGCGACTCCCACGGCTGGGACATGAGCCGCGACACCCTGGAACAGATGGTCTCCCGCTCCCCCGTCGGCATAGCGATCGTCGACACGGAGCTGCGCTACGTCTGGTCCAACCCGGCCCTCGCCCAGTTCGGCGGCGGCCCTCCGCCCCATCGGCTCGGCATGCGGCTCGCGGACATCCAGCCCGGCCTGGACTCCCAGTCCATCGAGGCCCAGATGCGCCACGTCCTGGCGACCGGCGAACCGATCGTCGGCTACGAGCACGTCGGCCACGCCCGCTCCGCCCCCCTGCGCGAGACCGCGCACATGATGTCGTTCACCCGGCTCGACGACGGCCACGGCCACCCCACCGGCGTGTACTACACGGTCGAGGACATCTCCGACCGGCACCGCGCCCGGCAGCGTCTGGCCCTGCTCGACCGGGCCGGCGAGCGCATCGGCCGCACGCTCGACATCACGCGCACCGCCCAGGAGCTGGCCGACGTGGCCGTACCGGGACTCGCCGACATCGTCACGGTGGACCTGCTGGAGTCGGTGCTGCGGGGCGGCGAGCCCGCGCCCGGTCCCCTGGGCGACACCGAACCGGTGCCGCTGCGCCGGGCGGGGTACCGGTCGGTCGGCGGGAGCGTGCCGCTGACCGTCGTCGACATCGGCGAGGTGGTCGCCTATCCGGCCCAGTCGCCTCCGATCCGCTGTCTGCGGACGGGCAAGTCCTGGCGCGAGGCGAAACTCGATCCGCTCGCCGAGGCGTGGGCCAAGCACGCGCGCGGCGGACAGGCCGCCATCTTCCTCGAACTGGGCCTGCACAGCGTGATGATCGTGCCGATCCGCGCCCGGGGCGTCACCCTGGGCGTCACCACCCTCTTCCGACGCCACCGCCAGGAGGCGTTCGAGGAGGACGACCTGAACCTGGCCGAGGATCTCGTCTCACGCGCCGCCGTGTGTGTCGACAACGCCCGCCGCTACACCCGCGAGCGCGACGCCGCCCTGGTGCTGCAGCGCAGCCTGCTGCCGCACCGGCTGCCCGAGCAGGACGCGGTGGCGGTGGCCGCCTGCTACCGGCCGGCCGACGAGCTGACCGGCCTCGGCGGCGACTGGTACGACGTCATCCCGCTGTCGGGCGCCCGGGTCGCCCTGGTCGTCGGCGAGGTGCCCGGACACGGCATCGGCGCCGCGGCGGCGATGGGGCGGCTGCGGACGGCCGTACGGACGCTCGCCGCCCTGGATCTGCCGCCCGACGAGGTGCTGGCCCATCTGGACGACCTGGTCGCGCGGTCGGCCCGCGAGGAGGGCGTCGAGTCGGACGCGGAGGAGGCCGCGGAAGCCCAGAACGTGGGGGCCGGGTGCGTGTACGTCGTCTACGACCCGGTCGACGGGACGTGCACCATGGCGGCCGCGGGCCATCCGGCGCCCGCCGTGGTCATGCCCGACGGCACCGTCACCTTCGTCGACCTGCCGCAGGGCCCGCCGCTCGGTGTCGGCGGTCCCCCTTTCGAGTCGGTGGAGCTGGCCCTGGCGGCGGGCAGCACACTCGCCCTGCACACCGACGGGCTGCTGGCCGGCGGGGAGACCTGGGCCGTGGACGCCGACCGGGTCCGGCTGCGGCGGGCACTGGAGCAGGCCGCCGCCTCGCTGGACGTGCAGTGCCGAACCGTGGTCGACGCACTGGTCCCGGACCGGCCGTTCGACGACGTGGCGCTGCTGATGGCCCGCACCCGGCTCCTCGGCACCGAGCAGGTGGCCGACTGGGACCTGCCCGCCGACCCGGCCGCCGTCGCCGACGCCCGCAAGACGGCCGCCCGGCAGCTGACGGAGTGGGGTCTCGAGGAGCTGGCGTTCACCACGGAACTGGTCGTGAGCGAGCTGGTCACCAACGCCATCCGGTACGCCGCCGGGCCGATCCGGCTGCGGCTGATCCGGGAGCGCGCGCTCTTCTGCGAGGTCTACGACGGCGGTGCGACCGCCCCGCATCTGCGCCATCCGCGTACCACCGACGAGGGCGGGCGCGGGCTGCTGCTGGTCTCCCAGTTCACCCAGCAGTGGGGCACCCGCTTCGTGCCCGAGGGGAAGATCATCTGGGCCGAGCAGTCCCTGACGGACCCTCCTCCCTGACCTGCCGAACCGGCTCAGATGTAGTACATCGGTACATACGCCATACGGCGTGGGAAACTGGTCAGATCCCGGTGGTGAGGCGGGAGCCATGGATGAGACGTCGATCGACTACGAGGCGGTGTTCCAGGCCCTGCCCGGAATGGTGGCGCTGCTGACCCCTGAGCTGGTCTACGCCGACGCCAACGAGGACTTCCAGCACCTGTCCGGGCGCACCCGCGAACAGCTGGTGGGCCGGTACATCTTCGATGTCTTCCCGGACAACCCCAACGACCCCGCCGCGACCGGCATGCGTGACGTCCGGGCGTCGATGCTGCGCGTGGTGACCACCGGCGAGCGCGACACGATGGCACTGCAGCGCTACGACGTCGAGGACCCCGTGCACCCCGGCACCTGGGAGGAGCGCTACTGGAGCCCGATCAACGCGCCCGTGCCCGGTCCCGACGGGAAGGTGGCGTTCGTCCTGCACCGGGTGGAGGAGGTCACCGAACTCATCCGGCTGCGGGGCGGCTCGGGCGGTGACAGCCGGGCGCGGGTGCTGGAGGCCGAGCTGTACACGCGCGCCCGCGAGCTGCAGGAGCTCAACGACCGGCTGCGGCAGGCCCATGCCCGCGAGCGCGAGGTGGCCCTGGCCCTGCAGGAGGCGATGCTGCCCGCCCGGCGGCAGGTCGGCAACCGCCGGGCGGCGGTGCGCTACCGGCCCGCGGTCGGCGCGCTGAACGTGTGCGGCGACTGGTACGACCTGGTCGACCTGGTGGGCGGCAACCGCATCGGCGTGTCGGTGGGCGACGTGGTCGGCCACGGCCTCGCGGCGGCCGGCGTCATGGGCCAGCTGCGCAGCGCGCTCAGCGCCTCCTCCCGGGTGGCCGAAGGCCCGGCCCAGGCGCTCGACGTCCTCGGGCGGTACGCCCATGTGGTCGACGGTGCGGAATCGGCCACCGCAGTGACCACGTTCATCGACTGCGACGCCCACACCATCACCTACAGCAGCGCGGGCCATCCGCCGCCGGTGCTGGTCCACGCCGACGGCCGGGTGGAGTTCCTCGACAAAGCCACCGACACCCCGCTGGACGCCCGCCCCGACCCGATCCCGAGACCGCAGGCCACCACCACGTTCACCGAGGGCGCCACGCTCGCGCTGTACACGGACGGTCTGATCGAGCGCCGCCGCGAGGACATCGACACGGGCCTGGCCCGACTCGCGGACGCCCTCGTCCGTCATCGCACGGCCGACCCCGAGCCCCTCGCCGACTCCGTCCTGCTGGAGCTGCTGCCGCCCGGCGGCGCGACCGACGACACGGCCCTCATCATCGTGCGGCTGTGATGGACGAGCAGACACGCAGGCTCCCCGCAAGGACGTACCGCCTGCCACCCGGCGACCGCGATCACGCCAAACCGTGCCATCCGGTTGCCGCACACCGACCCGTGACACCAGTCTGGTCCGGCGGTTCTCCCCACCCGCAAGCACCGCCGCCCACCGACTTCCTGACATCCGGTCAGGAAAATCACCATGGGTCGGCATCCGTCCGTCCCTGCCCGGTTCCGGCCCGTCAACCCTGCGCCTACACTGGCAGCCCCACGGCACGCTGGTTGACCTGCCAGAACGCGGCGGCCCGAGCTGATCCCCCCGAGTGAGGAGCGCCCCTTTGTTCTACTACGTCCTCAAATACGTGCTGTTGGGACCTCTCCTGAGACTGGTGTTCCGGCCTCGGATAGAGGGCCTGGAGCACGTACCGGCCACGGGCGCGGCCATCGTCGCCGGCAACCACCTGTCGTTCTCGGACCACTTCCTGATGCCGGCGATGCTCAAGCGGCGGATCACCTTCCTCGCCAAGAAGGAGTACTTCACGGGTCCCGGCCTCAAGGGACGTCTGACCGCGGCCTTCTTCCGCAGCGCCGGCCAGATCCCGGTCGACCGCACCGGCAAGGAGGCGGGCCAGGCCGCGATCCGCGAGGGCCTCGGCGTTCTGAGCAAGGACGAACTGCTCGGCATCTACCCGGAGGGCACCCGCTCGCACGACGGCCGGCTCTACAAGGGCAAGGTCGGGGTGGCCGTGATGGCGCTCAAGGCCCAGGTCCCGGTCATCCCGTGCGCGATGATCGGCACGTTCGAGGCACAGCCGCCGGGCAAGATCATCCCGAACATCCACCCGGTGACGATCCGCTTCGGCGAGCCCCTCGACTTCTCCCGCTACGCCGGCATGGAGAACGAGAAGGCGATCCTGCGCGCGGTGACCGACGAGATCATGTACGCGATCCTGTCCCTGTCCGAGCAGGAGTACGTCGACCAGTACGCGGCCGTGGCCAAGGCCGAGCAGGCCGCCGCAGCCAAGGCCAACGCGGAGAAGGAACGCAAGTTCCCCCGGCTCCCCATCAGTTGACGAGCCGGCGCCGCTCCGGGGCGGCGCTCAGCCAAGGGACTCGAGCGCCTCGTCGAGCACCTTGCGCAGTCGCAGAGCGTCCGCCGCCACGGCACTCACCAGGGCGGCGGGCCCGGCGAGCGGCATGACGGCGGCGCCGCCCCCCAGCACCCGGGCCGCCACCGGGGCCTGCGCGAACTCCGGCCGTACGACGACGAGTTGCCCGACGGCCCGGCACCCGCCGAGCCCGGCGGGCCCGTCCCAGCCACCCGGCGCACCGGGCCCGCAGGCGAGCTCCTGATCAAGCACCACCCGCCCCGCGACACTCACCCGGATCCGGCTGCTCAGCCTCCCCGGCTCCTCCCCCACGCGTCCGAGCACCTGCTCCTCACGCAGGACGAGCCGCCCGGAGGCACCGACGTCGACACGGGTGGTCACCCACAGATCGCTACCCCCGGCGGAGATCAACTGCTCGGGCAGCCAGCGCAGTTCGCCGCCGTCCGCCACGGACAGCCGCACCTCGTACCGGGCCTCGCCCTTGCTCTGCCCCGGCAGCGCGATGGTGGCGGCCGCCGACCCGACGTGCAGCCGGGCCCCGGCCTCCACGTCCGCCTCGACCGTGAAGTGATCGCCGCCGAGCGGCCCGCTCATCGCACCGACGAGCGCGACCCGCGCCTCGGCACCGCTCCCCCGTGTCCGCCGGAGCGCGAGCGGCCCGTCGCCGTCGAGCACGGGCAGCGACGTACCACCCCGCCCGTCGTCGCGGGCGACGATCCGCGCGAGGGCCCGCACCCCACCGGTCACCGTCGTCATGCCGCCCACGCCGACAGCCGCGCCCGCACCCACGCGGCGACGTCCCGCACACCGGCCTCGCTCCGCAGCGACTGGAACACCACCGGCAGTTCGGCCCGCTGGGCCTTGGCGTCCGCCGCCATCCGCGCCAGGTCGGAGCCGACGTAGGGCGCGAGGTCGGTCTTGTTGACGACGAGCAGGTCGGCGGTGGTCACCCCCGGCCCGCCCTTGCGCGGAATGTCGTCCCCGCCGGCGACATCGATGACGAAGATCTGCGCATCGACGAGCCCCTTGGAGAAGGTGGCGGTGAGGTTGTCCCCGCCCGACTCGACGAGGATGAGATCGAGCGGCCCGACCTCGTCCTCCAGATCCTCGACCGCTTCGAGGTTCGCGGAGATGTCGTCCCGGATCGCGGTGTGCGGGCAGGCCCCGGTCTCCACGGCCGTGATCCGCTCGGGCGGCAGCACTGCCTCCCGCAGCAGGAACTCGGCGTCCTCGCGCGTGTAGATGTCGTTCGTGACGACAGCAAGGGACAACTCGTCCCGCAGCGCCCGGCACAGCGCCGCGACGGTGGCGGTCTTACCGGACCCGACGGGCCCGCCGAGCCCGATCCGCAGGGCACGACGCGAGCCGTCGGGACGGTGGGCGTCGGCGCTGACGGCGGAGGGGCCGTCGTGACTGTGAGAGTGGTCGAGATGCATGAAACGGCTCCATCGATTCAGCCGAAGGGGCGGAGCCCCTTGGGACGGGAACGGGTAAGGGCGGGGCGGCGGGGGCGACCTCCTATGACGCGAACAACCGGACAGGCCAAGCGGCATGCGACTCCGCCCCGATCTCCAGCAACGGCGCCGAGGCCGCAGGCAACGCGTCGACCCCGCCGTCGACCACCCGCCGCCCCGCCTCCACCGCCCGATCGGCAACCCGGTCCATCTCCGGCGCCAACCGAGCCAGCACAGCCGTAGCGTCAAAGGGATCAAGGCTCAGCAACCGCACCGTCGCACTCGCCGGCCCACTCACACTCTCGTACGCCGCACAGTACGCGGCATCGTCCGCCCCCAGCCCGGCCGCCCGAGCCGCCAGCCCGAGCACCACCGGCTGGTGCGCCCCCTTGGGAAACTCCCGCGCCACGGCGTCGAGCTCAGCGGACGGCCAGGTCGCCCGCGCCGCCCGCATCAGCTGACGCCCCAGCTTCCGCGCCGCCGTGCGCAACGCGGGCGACGGCGTACGGGCGTCGGCGGCCTCGTCCAGACCCACCGCATCGACCCCGAGCGCGGCGGCAGCCGCGAGCGAGGCCGCGACCAGCCCCGCCGTGTGCAACCGTCCCCGGCAGAAGTCCTCAAGACTCGCGGCACCGGTGATCCGCCCCGCTTTGACGGCCGCCTCCGCCCCACCGGAGTGCGCATGCCCCCCGGCGGGAAAGCGGCCGTCGGCCAGGACGAGAAGTGCTGCCCTCGACATCAGAAACCAGCCATCAGAACAGGAAGTACCGCTGGGCCATGGGAAGTTCGGCGGCAGGCGTCGCCTCCACCAGCTCCCCGTCGATGTGCACGGCGAAGCTGTCCGGATCGACCCGCACCTGCGGCCGCGCGTCGTTCTCCCGCATGTCGGCCTTGGTGACCCCACGCGTCGAGTCGATGGCCACGAACCGCTTCCCGAGCTGGAGCCGCTCCGGCAGCCCGTCCTCGATGGCGAGCGGCGCCACGAAGTTGACCGAGTTCGAGGCGGGCGCACGTCCGATCGCGCCGAACATGGGCCGGGGCAGGATCGGCTGCGGGGTGGGGATCGACGCGTTGGCGTCGCCCATCTGCGCGTACGCGATCTGCCCGCCCTTGATGACGAGGTGCGGCTTGACGCCGAAGAACGCCGGCTCCCACAGCACCAGGTCGGCGAGCTTGCCGGTCTCCACGGAGCCGATCTCGCCGCCGAGGCCCTGCGCCAGCGCGGGGTTGATCGTGTACTTGGCGACGTACCGCCGCACCCGCAGGTTGTCGGCCCGCCCGTCGCCCGGCAGCGCGCCCCGCCGCCCCTTCATCACATGGGCGGTCTGCCAGGTTCGCATGATGACCTCGCCGACCCGGCCCATGGCCTGCGCGTCGGACGAGATGATCGAGATCGCGCCCAGGTCGTGCAGGATGTCCTCGGCCCCGATGGTCGACGGCCGGATCCGCGACTCGGCGAAGGCGAGGTCCTCGGGCACGGCCGCGTTGAGGTGGTGGCACACCATCAGCATGTCGAGGTGTTCCTCGGCGGTGTTGACGGTGAACGGCCGCGTCGGGTTGGTCGAGCTGGGCAGCACATGGGGCTCGGAGACGACGGTCATGATGTCCGGCGCGTGCCCGCCGCCCGCGCCCTCGGTGTGGTACGCGTGAATGCCACGGCCCGCGATCGCGGCGAGGGTGTCACCGACGAAGCCGGCCTCGTTCAGCGTGTCCGTGTGGATGGCGATCTGGATGCCGGTCTGGTCGGCGACGGTCAGCGAGGCGTCGATGACGGCCGGGGTGGAGCCCCAGTCCTCGTGCAGCTTCAACCCCAGGGCCCCGCCCCGGATCTGCGAGAGCATCGCCTCGTGGGAGACGGTGTTGCCCTTGCCCAGCAGGCCGAAGTTGATGGGGTGCTCCTCCATCGCCTCCAGCATCCGGGCCAGATGCCAGGGACCCGGCGTGACCGTGGTCGCCTTCGAGCCCTCGGCGGGCCCGGTACCGCCGCCGATCAGCGTCGTGATGCCCGACGCCAGCGCCTCGTCGGCGATCTGCGGGCAGATGAAGTGGACGTGGGCGTCGATCGCACCCGCCGTCAGAATCCGCCCGTTGCCGGCGATGATCTCCGTCTCCGGCCCGATCACCAGCTCCGGGTGCACCCCGTCCATCGTGTCGGGGTTGCCCGCCTTGCCGATGCCGGTGATGCGGCCGTCGCGGATACCGACGTCGGCCTTGACGATGCCCCAGTGGTCGATGATGACGACGCCGGTGATCACCGTGTCGGGGGTGCCGTCTGCGCGCGTAGCACGCGACTGGCCCATGGACTCGCGGATGACCTTGCCACCGCCGAACACCGCCTCGTCACCGGCGAGCCCGGGTCCGCCGGAACGGTCCTCCTCGATCTCGACCAGCAGATCGGTGTCGGCGAGCCGGATGCGGTCGCCGGTGGTCGGGCCGAAGAGGTCGGCGTACGCGGCGCGGGAGATCTCAGGCATCGAGGGCACCTCCGGTCTCGCCGCGCAGTCCGGGCACCACGCGGGCGCCGGTGAGCGGGACGAGTTCGACGTCGACGGGGATCCCGGGCTCGAAGCGCACGGCGGTGCCGGCGGCGATGTTGAGCCGCTTGCCGCGCGCGGCGGCGCGGTCGAAGTCCAGACCGGGGTTGGCCTCGGCGAAGTGGTAGTGGGAGCCGACCTGGACGGGCCGGTCGGCGGCGTTGAGGACGGTCAGCCGGGTGACCTCACGGCCCTCGTTGTAGGCAATCGAGCCGTCGGCGAACAGGATCTCTCCGGGAATCATCACCGCCCCCTTCAGACGATCGGGTCGTGGACGGTGACGAGCTTGGTGCCGTCCGGGAAGGTCGCCTCGACCTGGACGTCGTGGATCATCTCGGGGATGCCCTCCATGACGTCGTCCCGGGTGAGCAGCTTGCGCCCGGAGGACATGAGCTCGGCGACCGTACGGCCGTCCCGGGCGCCCTCGAGGATGTGCGACGTGATGAGGGCGACCGCCTCGGGGTGGTTCAGCTTCAGGCCCCGGGCCCGGCGCTTCTCGGCGACGTCGGCCGCCACATGGATGAGCAGCCTCTCTTGCTCGTGCGGGGTCAGTTGCACGTCCCACCTCACAGTCCTCGCTCCGGACCGTGCGGGGTCCGGTTGCCGCGGCCACGGGGCAAAGTCCCTGGTGGCGTGGATGGGCAGGCTAGTTGGACCGCATTTCAAGCAAGTTAACCGAGCTGTGATCTCTCAGGCGCCCCGCGGCTCGTCCGGCATGCTCATCAGCGCGCGCAGCCCGTCCTGGAGGACTTCCACCGGCGACGCCCCGAAGAGGGCCTGCTGCGCGATGAACCCCTGCACCGCGGCGACCATGGTGCGTGCCGCGTGTTCCGCGGGGATGTCCGACCGCATCATCCCGGCCTCCTGGTACGCCTCCACGGCCTGCACCCACCTCTCGCGCAGCTCCGTGTACACGTCCGTCAGAACGGCCGCCAGCTCCTCGTTGCGCACGGTCTCGGCCCAGACCTGCAGCATCAGGCGCGGGAACAGCGCTTCTCCGTCGCCGTTCAGGGACGACCAGACGCGCAGGGTCCGCCCCAGGACCAGGCCGACCAGGATGTCCGGCGGCGGGGGCGGGCTCTGCCGGCTCACGTCCTCGAAGGCCGCGCGGATCTCGCCGAGCACCTCTTTGACGATCGCGGCGATCAGCTCGTCCTTGCCGCTGAAGTAGCGGTACACCGCACCGGCCGAGAGGTCGACCTCCTTCAGCACGTCCTGCATCGACGTGGCGTGGAAGCCGTTGCGCGCGAAGAGGCGCGCGGCGCCGTCGAGGATCTGCCGACGGCGGGCGTCGAGGTGTTCCTGGGATACACGAGCCATGCCCCAAAAATAAAACGAACATTCATTCTTGACAAGGAGCCCCTGCGGCGGGACGGTGTTGACGTACCTAAAACGAACGATCCTTCTTTTTAGCGCGCCATCCCGCGCCGACCCCGCAGCACCCCGCAGCACCGGAGGGAAAGCCCATGTCCACCCGTCGCATGATCGCGGTCGTCGTCCTCGTCCCCGCCCTCGCCGCGCTCGCCCTGTGGGCGTTCGCCTGGCCGGCCGCCCGCACCGCCCCTCGTGATCTGCCGCTCGGCGTGGCCGGACCGGCCGCCGCCACGGCCCAGGTGGAGCGACAGCTCGTGCAGCAGGCCGGCGCCTTCGAGATACACCGCTACGCCGACGAGGCCGCCGCCCGGGACGCCATCGAGGACCGGACCGTATACGGCGCGATCGTCGTCACGGCCCAGGGACCCGAACTGCTGACCGCCTCGGCCGCGAGCCCGACGGTCGCCCAGCTGCTCCAGCAGGCCGTGGCGAAGCAAGCCGCCGCCGAGGGCACCGAGGTGAGGACGGTCGATGTGGTGCCCGCACCCGAGACCGACCCGCGCGGCGCCGCCCTCAACGCGAGCGTTCTGCCGCTCGCCCTGGCCGGCATGGCGGCCGGCGCGGCGGTGACCCTCCTCGGGCTGCGCGGCATCCGCGCCGTGACCGCCCTGGTCGGTGCGGCCGCCCTGATCGGCGTGGTAGCGGCCGCCCTCGCGCACAGCTGGCTGGAGGTCCTCACCGGCGACTGGTGGACGGAGGCCGGGGTGTTCACCCTGGCGACGCTGGCCGTGAGTGCAGCCGTCGCGGGGCTCGCCGCACTGATCGGCCCCGCCGGCATCGGCATCGCGTCGTTCGTGGTGATGTTCCTCGGCAACCCGTTCTCCGGGGCGTCTTCGGCCCCGCAGATGCTGCCCGAGCCGGCCGGCGCGATCGGCCAGTGGCTGCCGCCGGGTGCGGGCGCGAGCCTGCTGCGCTCGGTGTCGTTCTTCGACGGCGCCGCGGCCATGGGCCCCGCCCTGACGCTGACCTGGTGGGCCGCGCTGGGCCTGGGCGCCGTACTGCTCGGGAACGCCGTGCGCTCCCGTAAGGCGAGCACCGCTCCCGCACCGGCCAGGGATCTCGCCTCCGTCAGCTGACCGGCCGTCCGGCCGCACCGAAGCGACCGTGCACCCCCGCTGTAGCGGACGGGGGTGCACGGTCTCGTCGTTCTGGCGCGGTGCGGCGAGAGTGCGTGCCAGGCGTCGCGGGGCAGGCGGGACTTTGCGGACACGGCCTAGGAGGGGCTGGACCCCCGGTGCTCGGCCGCGATACCGAACCGCTGCCGTTCGCGGGAAGCGGAAGCGACCCCACGGACGCCGGCGACGGTGCTGATCACCTGCTCCTCGACGGGCGCGTCGAGGGCGTCGAGTCGCTCGAGGTCAGCGGCGGAGACAAGGGCGACGAGGGGCTTTCCGTGGCGGGTGACGACGACGCGCTCACCGCCGTACACCACGCGATTGATCAGTTCGGCGAGCTCAGCCCTGGCTTGCGTCACCGGAATCTCGTAGGCCATGCTCCCTACATTACGTCATGTACGTCCTGTACATTTTTTACAGGCACCCCGGCAAGGGAGGCGTGAGCCATGACCCGACCGTCCGCCCGCTATGTGCTGCCCGAGTTCACCGAGCGCACGAGTTTCGGCACCAAGACGCAGGACCCGTACTCGAAGCTGCTGGAGGAGCGGATCGTCTTTCTCGGCACGCCGATCGACGACACCGCCGCGAACGACGTGATGGCCCAGTTCATGTACCTGGAGCACAGGGACCCCGACCGGGACATCGCGCTGTACATCAATTCGCCCGGCGGCTCGTTCAGCGCCATGTCGGCGGTCTACGACACGATGCAGTACGTCACCTGCGACGTGGAGACGATCTGCCTGGGCCAGGCCGGCTCGGCCGCCGCGGTGCTGCTCGCGTCGGGCACCCCGGGCAAGCGGTTCGCGCTGCCGGGCGCCCGGGTGGTGATCCATCAGCCGGGGCTGCCCGAGCCGATCGAGGGCCAGGCGAGCGATCTGGCCATCCAGGCCGACGAACTGACGCGCATTCGGCTCCGGCTGGAGGAGATGCTCGCCCGGCACACCGGGCGCAGCCGCGAACAGGTGAGCGAGGACATCGAGCGGGACAAGATCCTGAGCGCCCGGGAGGCGCAGGAGTACGGGCTGGTCGACCGGATCATCCCCAGCCGCAAGGCCACCCTCGCGCCGCCGACGGGGAGGTGATCGGCCGGTGCTCCCACCCGAGTTGCCGCCCCTGCCCGCGCTGACGCGCGCGGAGGGAGAGTTGATCGACCGTTATCTCGACGTGGTGGACCTGCTCGGCCGTATCAACCCGGCGCAGTACGGCGACACCTACCGCGGACTGCGCGCCGCCCAGGCGCTGGTCGCCAAGGCCACCGAGCTCCGGGACGCGCTGGCGCTGATGCACCAGCGGGGCGAGACGGAGCTGCACGCTCCCACGCTGGCGCGCGCGTTGCGCGTGCTGGACGGAGAGCGCCGAACGGCTCGCGTCACGTTGCCGCCGCGCTCCGACAGTTGACGAGGCGGACGGACCGGTTCCGGCGCCTCGACCCACTGACGGGGCGTCCGGAACGAAGCTGAAACGGACCAAACGGCGTACCCCCTTTCGGCGTAGTCACCTGTCCATTTGCGGACGCGTCAGGGTTGCGCAAGAGGCATGACCCCAAGGTGCGATTAATCGTTTTATCGCTGGTCCGGGCCTCCTCAGGCAGGTGGACACCTGCTCCGGAACGGGGGTACCCACCCGAACGGGTGAGTGGTGAGTAACCCCACAAATCCCCGATTCCGTTGGGTATTTCGCTCATCCGTGCGTCAAGATCCCTGTCTGACGACAAGCCCCCGCCACCGCGGCGGGGCGATCCGGGCGGACGCCGAGTCCTGCCGCCGCCCGGATGACCGGTCGACAGGAGTGGATCGGCAGGAGTGGAGGACCCAAGCAAGACGGGTCGCCGGAGCGGACGTTCGTTCGATCCGAGCAGCCCTTGGGGTGAAGCCGCGGCAACGCGGCCGGGCAACTTCGCCAGCCCGAATCCGACAGGTCATCCTTCACAGGCGGCTGACGAAGGGTTGCGCATGACTGCGCTCAATCGTGTCCCGTCGCTCATGGTCCGGGCCGGTACGGCCTCGGCTCTCACGCTCGCCGCGGTGGGCGGCACGGTGGTCGCCCCCGGCTTCGCCTCCGAGGCCGAGGCCGCGACGCCGGCGACGAAAGCACTTCAGGTCGCGGCCTCGAAGAAGGGCTCCCCGTACAAGTGGGGCGCCGCCGGGCCGAACAGGTTCGACTGCTCCGGGCTCACGCTGTACTCGTACAAGAAGGCGGGCAAGAAGCTGCCCCGTACGGCGGCCCAGCAGTACAACAAGACCCGCCACATCTCCGCCAAGAACCGCAAGGCCGGGGACCTGGTGTTCTTCCACTCGGGGTCGAACGTCTACCACGTCGGCATCTACGCCGGGAAGGGAAAGATCTGGCACTCCCCGAAGAGCGGGGACGTCGTGAGGCTGCAGAAGATCTGGACCAAGAGCGTCTGGTACGGCCGGGTCAAGTGACCCTCCCGGGGGGGGGGGGGGGGGGGGGGGGGGGGGGGGGGGGCGCGGCCCGCCGCCCCCCCCCCCCCCCGCCGCGCGCCGCCGGGGGCCCCCCCCCGCGCGCGCGGGAGGGGCGCGCGCCGCCGCCGCCCCCCCCCCCCCCCCGCC